>SBBG01000152.1 GCA_005240065.1 Gammaproteobacteria bacterium
GGCCAAGGTTTCCACACATCGAACAGACGAAACAGCGCAAAGCCGGTCAGCAGCCATAGCCAGCCTGCCGGGGCAGTGATCATGGCGATCAGGTACCCGACTATCTCATCCCATACGATACCGGGATGATCGTGCACGCCCAGGTCGCGGGCGGTGACGTGGCACAGCCAGACACCCAGGCCAAACAATATTCCAACGACGATGATATAGCCGGCGAGCGGCAGGCTTTGCAGCAGCAGATAAAGGGGAACAGCGGCCAGCGTACCGAAGGTGCCGGGAGCTGCTTTCATGGCGCCCGCGCCGAACCCAAAAGCGACGAAGTGAATGGGATTGGTCCAGATGCTGCCGGGAACGTCGGTTTTTTTCACCGCACTCAAGCACCAAAATGTTGATAGCCGCCAGTCGTTGGCTCAAATGCCTCGCCATGCAACAGGCAGCGCAAGCTGGGCGTGTCTTCGATCACGCCGATGCGCGTATAGCCGCAGGCCAAGCCCGCCAATATCTGTTCAGCCTGGGTTTGTTTTTCCGGCGGGACGGTAACGCACAACTCGTAATCGTCCCCGCCGCACAGCGGCAAGCTCCAGCGCTCTTTGTGCCTGGCCATCACGGCGAAAGCCGGCGACACCGGGACATGCTCGACCTCCACGCGCGCACCAACCCCGCTGGCCTTGAGAATGTGACCAAGATCGGCGACCAAGCCATCGGATACGTCGATGGCGGCTGATGCAATGCCGCGCAATGCCATCCCTGCGGCGATGCGCGGCGTAGGGCGATCTAGCCGTTCAGTGAGAAAAGCGGCATGCGCGTGCGGCTGTTCTTCCACGCCGGAACGCAGCATACGCAGCGCCAACCCGGCATCTCCCAGCGTGCCGGTCACATAGATCGCATCGCCGGGACGCGCACCCGCGCGGCGCAGCGCCACACCTTGCGGCACAAAGCCGTGCATCTGTACGGTCACCGTCAATGGCCCGCGACATGTGTCGCCACCCACCAGTTGCACATCGCACTGTTCGGCCAGTGCAAAAAAACCGCCGCTGAAAGCGGCAAGCCACGATTCGTCGGCGTGTGGCAAGGCCAGGGCGAGCGTAGCCCAGGCAGGTTCGGCACCCATGGCCGCCATATCGCTGAGATTGACGGCCAGGATCTTGTGGCCGATGGATGCCGGATCGGCATCGGGGAAAAAATGCACACCGGACACCATCGTGTCGATGGCCACCGCCAGATCCATGCCCGGCGGCATGCGCAACACGGCGGCGTCATCGCCGATGCCTAATACCACATCCTTGCGTATCATTCCGCGCCGGGTGAAATAGCGCTCGATGAGATCGAACTCCCCCAGCGGCATGGTCATTCTCCGGCGGGCTGGCCGGACTTCATCCGCATCTCGACGGCACGCAGCTTACGCGCCACTTTGTCGAGTA
Source organism: Gammaproteobacteria bacterium (assembly GCA_005240065.1). Classification (GTDB taxonomy): domain Bacteria; phylum Pseudomonadota; class Gammaproteobacteria; family Ga007554; genus SBBG01. The sequence goes on from SBBG01000152.1 coordinate 1,422, forward strand.
TGCCGTTGACGTATTTGTGGCTCTGATCGGCGCCGAAGGTCTTGGCCAGCTCCACGGCTTCGTTGATGATGACGCGATACGGTATATCGGGCCGATGCTTGAGTTCATAGGCGCCGATGCGCAAGATGGCGCGCTCCACCGGGTCGAGCTCCGGTATCGGGCGATCGAGAAAATCGGCGAACTGATCGTCCAGCTCCACCAAATGCGCGGGTACTTTATGCAACAGTTCGTGAAAATAGGCGACATCGACCCTTTTCATGTCCTGTTCGGTGAGGAACTGGGCCTCGATCTGATTGACATCCTGACCGGCCACTTGCCATTGATAAATAGCCTGCACCGCACTGCGCCGCGCCAGGCTGCGGGCACGTCCGGGAGACGCCTTGCCCTGCCCGCGCGATGCGGGAACACTGGATGACCCTTCTTTCGCATCAGGGAAAATAGTCATGCTTTATCGATCTGTTGCAGGAGGTTGACCATCTCTATGGCCGACATCGCCGCTTCCACGCCCTTGTTGCCCGCCTTGGTGCCGGCCCGCTCGATGGCCTGTTCGATGGTGTCCACGGTCAGCACGCCAAAGGCCACCGGCACGTTATGCTGCATGGCGACGCTCGCCAGTCCCTTGCTGCACTCGCCGGCGACATAATCGAAATGCGGCGTGCCGCCGCGAATCACCGCGCCCACGGCGATAATGGCGTGATGGCGCTTGGCCTGGGCCACGCGCTGCGCCACCAGAGGCAGCTCATAGGCGCCGGGCGCGTAGACGATTTCGATATCCTGCTCCGTCGCACCATGCCGCAACAAGGCATCCACCGCGCCGCTCACTAGATGCTCGACGATGAAGGCATTGAAACGCCCCGCGACGATCGCAAATCGCGCACCCCGCACCGCAAAATCGCCTTCGATGGTCTTGATATTTTTCATCACTCGTTACTCGTCACTTAACTTTACATACCCAGCCACTTCAAGACCGAATCCCGCCAGCCCATGCACCTTCTTCGGCGCTCCCAGGATGCGCATTTTCACGACACCGATATCGGCAAGAATCTGCGCGCCTACGCCATAGGTGCGCAGATCGGGACCAATCGCGGGTTTTGGCAAGTGTATACCTTTATCTTTGAGCTGATAATCCCTGATACGACGCGCCACATCGCTGGCGGCTTCCAGTTTGCGCAACACCACCGCCACACCGGCGCCCTCCTGCGCGATACGTCGCAAGGCATCGTGCAGTGGCCAACCGCAATCCTCTCGTCTCGCGCCCAGCACGTCGCACAAGGTATCCTGCAAATGCACTCGCACCAGCGTCGGTTGCTCCCTGTGTACCTCGCCCAACACCAGCGCCAGGTGCAACTCCTGGCCTACGGCATCCTGATAAGCCAGCAAGCGGAACATGCCATGCTCGGTAGGCAAGTCGCACTCGGCGACGCGCTCCACCGTCTTTTCGTTCTCCAGGCGATAGTGGATCAGATCAGCGATCGTGCCGATCTTCAGGTCATGCTCCCGGGCGAATTTTTCCAGCTCCGGGCGGCGCGCCATGGTGCCGTCCTCGTTGAGAATCTCGACGATCACCGCGGCGGGCTCCATGCCCGCCAGCCGCGCCAGATCACAACCGGCCTCGGTATGCCCGGCGCGTGTCAGCACCCCGCCGCGCTGCGCCATAATCGGGAAGATGTGTCCCGGTTGCACGATGTCCTCCGGCTTGGCGCCGGGCGCCACGGCGGCGCGTACCGTCGCGGCGCGATCGGCGGCGGAAATACCGGTTGTCACACCCTCGGCGGCCTCGATGGACACCGTGAAATTGGTCAGATGCTTGTCGTTGGTATCGCTCACCATGAGCGGCAGACGCAACTGTTCGCAGCGCTCGCGCGTCAGCGTCAGGCAGATCAGGCCGCGCCCGTAGCGGGCCATGAAATTGATATCCTCGGGCCGCACACATTGCGCAGCCATCAGCAGATCACCTTCGTTCTCGCGGTCCTCATCATCCATGATGATGACCATCTTGCCCTGGCGAATGTCCTCGATAATCTCTTGGGTCGTGCTCAGCGGCATACAGACTCAACTTTTCATGAAGCCGTGCTGCGCAAGAAAAGCGCGGTCGATCCCCGCACTCCCGGGCTGTGCGGCGCGTTCACCCAGCATCAACCGCTCCAGATAGCGGGCCAGGATGTCCACCTCGAGATTGACGTGCCGGCCTGCGTCGAATTCAGCCATGGTCGTCTCCTGCAGGGTATGAGGCACGATATTGAGCTCGAATTCCGCACCCGACACCTTGTTGACCGTGAGGCTGATGCCATCGACGCAGATCGACCCCTTCCCGGCGATATACCGGGCCAGCGCCTCCGGCGCCTTGATCGTAAACCGCACCGAACGCCCTTCCTGCCAGCGCCTCGCCACCACCCCCACACCATCCACATGCCCGCTCACCAGATGCCCGCCGAGGCGCGTCGTGGGCGTCAGCGCCTGCTCCAGGTTCACCCGGCCACCCTGTCTCAATTCGGAAAACGTGGTGCATGCCAGCGTCTCGCCGGAAACGTCCACCCAGAACCCGTCACCGGTCAGTCTCGTCACCGTCAGGCACACACCGCTCACCGCGATACTGTCACCGATACGGGCCGTCGAGAGATCCAGCTTGCCCGCCGCGATACGCAGACGGCAATCGGCGCCCATCGGCTCGATGTCGGCGATGCTGCCGACAGCTTGTATTATGCCCGTGAACATTATCTATACACTCTATGAGGGCACCTCTAAAAATCCGCTGAAGTCACGATGGCGGCGTTGGAAATGCGCTCAAAATGCTCATGTACTACGTGTACACTCCGCTTTTTCGCGCATTTCCGCCTTGCCCTCGCGCCTTGATCGAATTTTTAGAGGCGCCCTACCGTCGCGGTAATCCGCCAATCCCGCCCCACCGCGCGGATGTCGAGAATCTCCAGCCCGATACGCTGATCCATACTCACCAGCTCCGGCAGATGAAACAGCCCGCGCGCGGCGCCGCCCATCAGGTGCGGGGCCATGTAGATGATCAATTCGTCGATCAATTCCGCCTGCAACAGGGCGCCGCTCAATGTCGGACCGGCCTCGACCAGCACCTCGTTGACCTCCTGTTCGGCCAGATAAGCCATCACGGCCGACAGATCAACACCGCCCTGCGGCGCGGGCCGCGCCATGATGCTGACATTGTCACGGATCAGTGCGGCATCGCGCAATGGCTCTTGCGCGGCCGTTGCGATCATCGTGCGCCCGGGGGCATCCAGCAACCGCGCCTTGGGCGGGATACGCAGGCGGCTGTCCACCACGACCCGCAGCGGCTGCCTTGTATCCACTCCCTCCAGCCGCACCATGAGCGAGGGATCATCCGCCAACACCGTGCCGATACCGGTCATGATCGCCGAGCTTCGGGCGCGCAGATGCTGCACATCATGGCGCGCCGCCTCCGCGGTGATCCACTTGCTCTCGCCGCTCGCCATCGCGGTGCGCCCATCCAGGCTCATCGCCAGCTTGCAGCGCACGAAAGGCCGCCCCCGCCGCATGCGCATGATGAAACCCGGATTCAACGCTTCGGCCTGGGCCTGCAACACGCCGCTCTCCACCGCCATCCCGGCCGCCGCCAACTGAGCCAGCCCTTGTCCCGCCACGCGCGGATTAGGGTCCGCCATCGCCGCCACGACGCGCGTCACGCCGGCGCGGATCAGCGCATCGCTGCAGGGCGGTGTGCGGCCGTGGTGGCAGCAGGGCTCGAGCGTCACATACGCCGTCGCCCCGCGCGCCCGCTCCCCGGCTTGCGTCAAGGCGCGGATCTCCGCATGCGGCCCGCCCGCTCGCTCGTGCCAGCCTTCACCGACGATCTCGCCATCACGCACCAGCACGCACCCCACCCGCGGATTGGGATCGGTGGTATACAGACCGCGCTCGGCAAGCCGCAGGGCGCGGACCATGAACTGGTGATCGGCTTGATGGATCATAGAGAATGCGGCGTGCCGGTGAAATTTAGAGGTGCCCTTTACACGACCCCGTCTTCGAAGAACGGCGGATTACCGGCGTTCGGGCGGCGGCGTTTCCTGCTCCAGCCGCTCTATCTCCTCGCGAAAGGCATTCACATCCTGGAAGCTGCGATACACCGAGGCGAAACGGACATAAGCAACCTGATCGAGCTGGCGCAGTTCATCCATCACCCATTCGCCCAGCACGCGCGACTTCACTTCGCGGTCTCCGCTGGTGCTCAGGCGGTGCTTGATATGGTTGATGGCGTCGTCCACCTTCTCCGTCGGCACCGGTCGCTTTTCCAGAGCGCGCAGCATACCGGCGCGCAACTTTTCCTCATCGAACGGCACGCGGCTACCGTCGCGCTTGACGATGCGCGGCATCACCAGCTCGGCGGTCTCGAAGGTAGTGAAGCGCTCCGCGCAAGTGAGACACTCGCGGCGGCGGCGCACCGCGGCGCCCTCGTTGGCCAGGCGCGAGTCGATCACCTTGGTGTCATCCGCGCCGCAGAAGGGACAGCGCATTACTTGGCGTACACGGGAAATCGCCCGCACAGCTCCAGCACATGATGCTTGACGCGCGCAATGGTGGCGGCATCAGCCGTGTTATCGAGCACATCGCAAATCCACCCCGCCAGGGCGCGAACCTCGGCCTCGGCGAAACCACGGGTCGTCACCGCCGGGGTGCCGATGCGGATACCGCTGGTAACGAACGGCGAACGCGGATCATTGGGAACACTGTTCTTATTGACCGTGATATAGGCCGCGCCCAACGCCTCTTCCGCGTCCTTACCGCTGATCTCCTTACCGGTCAAATCGACCAGGAACAGGTGATTGTCGGTGCCGCCCGAGACGATCTTGTATCCCCGCTCGCCCAGTACTTGCGCCATGGCGCGGGCATTGATCACCACCTGACGCTGGTAGCCGGCGAACTCGGGTTGCAACGCCTCCTTGAAGGCGACCGCCTTGGCCGCGATGACGTGCATCAGCGGGCCACCCTGAATACCGGGAAAAATGGTCGAATTGAGCCTCTTTTCGATCTCGGGATTGGCCTTGGCCAGGATGATGCCGCCGCGCGGACCACGCAGCGTCTTGTGCGTGGTCGAAGTAGTGACATCGGCGATTTGCACCGGATTGGGATAGACACCGGCGGCCACCAGCCCGGCCACATGGGCCATGTCGACGAACAAATACGCGCCCACCTTGTCGGCAATGGCGCGGAAGCGCTGCCAATCCACCACACGCGAATAGGCGCTGAAACCGGCCACGACCATTCTGGGCTTATGCTCCAGCGCCAATGCCTCCACCTGCGCATAGTCGATTTCGCCCGTGGCGGGATCGAGACCATATTGCACGGCGTTATAAATCTTGCCGGAAAAATTGACCTTGGCGCCATGCGTCAAATGCCCGCCATGCGCCAGACTCATACCCAGGATAGTGTCGCCGGGGTTGAGCAGCGACATGTACACCGCGGCATTGGCCTGCGAACCCGAGTGCGGCTGGACATTGGCGTAGTCGGCGCCGAAAAGCTGCTTGGCGCGCTCGATGGCAAGCTGCTCGGCTTTATCCACATACTCGCAACCGCCGTAATAACGCCTGCCGGGATAGCCTTCGGCATATTTATTCGTCAAAACCGATCCTTGCGCTTCCATAACGCGCGGGCTCGCGTAATTCTCTGAAGCGATCAGCTCGATATGCTCCTCCTGACGCACCGTCTCCGCCTGCATGGCGGACCACAATTCATCGTCGAAACCGGCAATGGTCATCTCGCGCGAAAACATGCAACTCACCTATGAAAAACTGCGTTGAACAATCGCTTAGCATACCCGATTTGGCGAGATTATGCATGCACCGGTATGCCCGGATGCCTGGCAGGAAGGATACTGAAAAAACTTATTACTTATGGTAATATTCGAGCAATTGGATTCTGCTGTCACGGAGGGTATGCACTGCCAGATAAAACAAAAGCCACATCGGATTACAAGGGGTTATCATGCCGGCGGATAATACAAAAACAAGCTTATACAAATTCAGCGCTCCGCAAAAAGCCATCCGCCTGCTCGAAGGACTCAAAAGGACGCCCCCCGGCGCCGTCCTCCACCATCACGTCAAGCACATCCTCGACGACAACGAACAGGCCCATGCCGACACCGAACGCGCCTACGCCAGCCTGCTGGGCGTCCTGCTCGACGCCTTCGCCAAACAGCTTCCCGCCGATGCGCCATTACGGATGCACGTCAAACTGGTTGCCATGCGCCTCATGCCGCCGTTGTCGACCGCCGAATTCTCCGCCTTGCGCCGCTATGTCGGCATTTATACGCGACAGATCAGCCAGAGCGACCAAAAGATCACCAACATCCTGATAGAAGCGCTCGCCCCGCTGCTCGAGGGTTTCGACGTGGAGATCCCGGCGGATCTTTCGGCCGGCGTCCCGGATGCGAAACCGACGCCTTCGAATGTCTCGAATCGCATTGACTCGGCCTATCGCCAGCACCTCGACGAGAAGCGCAAGGGAATGCAGGAAATCCAGGGCGCACTGACACAACAAATTGCGCAGGCCATGCGGCAAAACGAGGATTTTTGCATGCGCCTGGAAATCACACTGGGCCGCTTGCGGAGGGCGGAGAACCTCCAGGCACTGGATACGCTGCGGCGAGCGCTGATCGGTGAAACCCAGAGCCTCCTGGATGGCAATCATGCCATGGGGTCACACCTTGAGGAAATCCTTGGCCATGTACGCACCATCAAGTCCGACATCCTGCGGCTGGACGAAGAGCTGAACAGAGTACACCTGCTCAGCCTTACCGACGAACTCACCGGCCTGCCCAATCGCCGCGCCTTCCTGCGCCGGCTAGAGGATGAGGTTGGCCGCGTCCAGCGCTACGGCAACTCACTGGCTCTGGCACTGATCGACCTGGACAACTTCAAAGCCATCAACGACAGGTACGGCCATGCGGCGGGGGACGAGGCTCTACGCTGTTTCGCTTCCGACGTGTTGTCGACGTTCCGCCACCACGACATGGTCGCCCGTTACGGCGGCGAGGAATTCGCCATCCTGCTGCCCAACACCAACCACGAAGGCGTTATTCACGCCTTGAAGAAGGTGCAAAAATACACCGCCGAAACCCATTTCAAACACGGCGACACGATCCAACCCATGCCGACCTTTTCCGCCGGGATTGCCCTGTACGCTTCTGGTGAGGACCCCGCCACCTTGATCGAGCGCGCCGATCATGCCCTCTACCAAGCCAAGCAACTGGGACGCAACCGGCTCGAATTCGCCCCGGGGCCTGCACAGAATTCGCAGCAGACCTCAGGATAAGCCCCCGACCATAACCCTTGGGCTTTAGGTTATAATGATTAATTTGCCGCTTCCTCCATTTAGCCATTGCGCTGACACCTGAACAACCCCATGATCACCCCAAAAGTTGGCTTCATCAGCCTGGGCTGTCCCAAGGCTCTGGTAGACTCGGAACAGATCCTCACTCAACTACGCGCCGAGGGCTATGCCATTTCGCCCAGCTATCAGGACGCCGACTTGGTGGTCGTCAACACCTGCGGCTTCATCGACAGCGCGGTGGAAGAATCACTGGATGCCATCGGCGAGGCATTGACGGAAAACGGCAAGGTCATCGTCACCGGCTGCCTGGGCGCACGCGAAGAGGTGATCCGCGAGGCGCACCCCCACGTCCTGGCCGTCACCGGCCCTCACGCCTTGCGGGAAGTGATGCACGCCGTGCACCAGCACCTGCCGCCCGCGCACGACCCCTACACCAGTCTCATTCCGCCCCAAGGCATCAAGCTCACCCCGAAACATTACGCGTATCTCAAGATCTCCGAAGGCTGCAACCACCGCTGCAGCTTCTGCATCATTCCCTCGATGCGTGGCGACTTGGTGAGCCGCCCCATCGGCGAGGTGATGCGGGAGGCGGAAAACCTGATCAACGCCGGTGTGCGCGAACTGCTGGTGATTTCGCAGGACACCAGCGCCTATGGCGTTGATGTCAAATACCGCACCGGCTTCTGGAACGGCCGCCCGCTCAAGACCCGCCTCACCGAGCTCGCCGGCGCACTGGGCGAACTGGGCGCGTGGATGCGCCTGCATTACGTCTACCCCTATCCCCATGTCGATGAGCTCATTCCGTTGATGGTGGAAGGAAAGATCCTGCCTTATCTTGACATACCCTTGCAACACGCCAGCCCGCGCATTCTCAAGGCCATGAGACGCCCCGCGAACACGGAAAACACTCTGGAACGGCTGCGGATGTGGCGCAGCATCTGCCCCGACATCACCGTGCGCAGCACTTTCATTGTCGGCTTTCCCGGTGAAACCGAGGACGATTTCGAACAACTGCTGGATTTCCTGCACGAGACCGAGCTGGACCGCGTCGGCTGCTTCGCTTACTCGCCCGTCGAAGGCGCCACCGCCAACGCCCTGCCCGGTCAAGTGCCGGAAGAACTCAAACAGGAGCGCCTGGAGCGCTTCATGTCAACCCAGGCCAAGATCAGCGCCGCGAAACTCCAGCGCAAGATCGGCAAGATGTTCACCGTGCTGGTGGATGAGATAAGCCCGGAAGGCGCGATAGCCCGCTCCTGCGCCGACGCACCCGAAATCGACGGCTTGGTTTACATCGAAAACGCGGCGGGCTTAAAGGTTGGCGAATTCGCCAAGGTCGAAATCATCGACGCGGATGAGCATGATTTGTGGGGGGAGTTACAGTAGCGAGTGACGAGTTTCAAGTAGCGAGGGTTATTCGCAGGCGAAGGCTTTTTCCCTCGCCACTCGAAACTCGCTATTCGAAACTTGATTATTTATAAACCTGCAAAAACGACTTCACATCCTTGAACTGCGCTTCGTCGGCGAATTGGCCGCGGTGAAAAACAAATTGCTGCTGCTTGCCCGACATATCCATACCGGCCAAACCAAAGCTCTTGCCGGCGAAATCAGCGAAAAAACGAACACCTTTCACCAAGTCGATCTGCTCTCCACTGCGCAGCTCCAACCGCACGCGCTGCTTATCCACATGAAGGGCAACCGGTGCGCCAGGAAGCACCATCAGGCGGGTTTTGAGAATGCGATTGACGGCGATAAAGCCAATGAAGGTAGCCAGAAACAGCAGAACGTAAGTCCCGGTCTGGTAGGCCGGGGTGTACCAGAGTTTTCCGGCAAGCAACAGCAAGGCAATCTCGGTGGGAACGTACAGGATCAGGTCCCACATCATACCCTTCCGGTCTTGAACCAACGCGAAACGCCTATCCGACCCAGCCATCCTCTAACCCTTTCGAGGAAGCACGCGCTGAATGGCGGCTTCCATTTCCCCGAGCAGCATGCGGCCAGGCTGTTTGAATTTTACTGTGCCTGTTTCGTCTATCACGAACGTCCACGGATCGCCTTTCACCCGGAAAGCGATGAAAGCCTCGGGATTCTGGTACTGGTCCATATGCAAAAAAATGACCTGGGATTCGTACTTCGTCAGCATCGACTTGAGCATCTGCAACTGCACGTCGCAAACCGTGCAATGACCGGGCGTGGCGAACTCCAGTACGATCGGTTTTCCTGATTGCAGCGCCTTGTCCAGAGATAACTGATACATCCGTTCATCGGGGTAACGGTAGCTGGTAATCCTGCTGAAATCACCTCCGACATCGGCAAGCGTTTTCGTTCTCACCAGCGGGGCCTTTTGCCCGACGCGCAGGCTCTCCTTTTTGTCCTCCAGAATATCGTCACAACCAGCCAGCAACAACGCGCCAATCAGAGCTGCAAGCCACGAATATCGCTTGTATGCCGCAGGTCGTGAACGGTCTCCGCGAAAGATCATTGCCGCGCCTTCCAGCCTGCGCAGGTGCGAAAGATGTTGTAGGCCCATATACAATTCGCCAGCAGCACTATAGCGCCAAACATACCCACCAGAATCATGAACGGCCGCACGATCGTCTTCACTTCATCCGGCGTCATCTCAAGACTGGACATTCCCCCCATGATACCCGCCGTGACAAAGAACACAACCATGCCGAGCAAACCGAAGTTGTGCGTCCAGAAATGGACTTTCACCAGCCTCAGGCTGTAGATGGGCCTTTTCGACAAACGCGGAATGATGTAATACACCGAACCGAAAATAGCCATCTCCACCCAACCCAGCAGGTTGATGTGACCATGACCGAGCATGATCAGGTTGCCATGAGGACGGGTATTGATGAATTCCCGCACATCCGGCAGCATCCCCACGATCACCCCCCAGGAAAAACCGATCAGGCTATAAATGATACAGGCATAAAAAAACCAGAGTGTGTAGCGCCTGTATTCTATTTCGTTTTCGTGCTTCCACGGTTCATTGCTGTTCACTGTTGTTGACTTTCCTTTGCGGCAGGGTCGCTCTTGTTTTTCTCACGTATGTCTTGATATTTATCTTTCCAGTTTTCCGGTGCGAACGTACCCACCATCTGATCGATGAAGCCGGAACGCTCCGGCGGAGGCTCGGGCGCCATGGCAGAGCCGCGATCCGCTCGCAACTCCGAAAGAAAGACGGCAATCTTGCGCAGATCTTCCTTGGGCATGGCCGACACATAGGATGCTTCCTTGGGTGACGGGCCATGGTCTATGGTCGGAGCGCCGTACGTTTTCTCAGGATCGTTGAGAAAGCTCTCCAACCATTGCCGGGATCGCTTCGATCCAACGCCATCCAGATTCAGGCCCATGCTGGTACCCGAACGCAACGCGCGATGACAGGAATTACAGCGGGCCTCACGGTAAATCTTGGAGCCCTCGCTGCCGACCGGCGAAAAATCGAAGTGAGTGGTAACCGTGAACATCGGCTTCTCGGATTTAGCTCGCACCACCTCCATCGCTATGAAGGCGATTATACCCAAGACGAAAAACGCCCCGAAGATACTGAACAGTATTTTTTCGCCGTATTTGAGACGTTGTTTGGTCATGGATAACAATCTCGCGGAATCAGAAAAATGCCTATCGCCATGCCAAGAGAATCGCTTTTCTCAAGATTATTTTTGAGACAAGCCCATGATCTGGAAGTTCAAGGCCGTATTCCAGAATGCTGATTTGAGAATCGTCATGATCGAGGGCGAAATGCTATTCGAAACGGAGTCCGAAAGCGTTGCAGGTATACAAAAAAGGCATGGGAAGCCTGTCTTCACGAGCAAAAGTGATCAATCCCAGCAGCCTCTAAATAAAAAGGCTCGAAAACAGGAGGGGCGGGGAACATCCCCCACCCCTCAAGCAAAACCAACGGGTGCCGGTTTAGTGCGGATCGTAAGGCGTATGAGCGTTGCCCAGCGAATAGAAGGATGCCGTGGCGAGATAAGCGGCAGCGTTGTGGATATCCTCATCGGACATCTTCTTCGCAACTTCCCTCATGGCGGCCTTGGGATCGTTGGCACGGCTACCGTCACGCCAGTTCTTCAACTGATTGACCAGATAGGTATAGCGCTGCTGACCGATCATGGGGAAGATCGGCGGGGCACCGACGCCATTGTAACCGTGGCAAGCCTTGCACGCAGGGATGCCTTTCTCGTTACCGCCCCATTCGACCAGTGACTTGCCCTTGTGAGTCAACCCCACCGTCTGGCCAGCCGCTTTCAGCGCTTCCAGATCGGATACCTTGACATCACCCTTCTTGCGCAAGCTCGCCAGATAAGTGGCCACGTCCTTGCGATCCTGCTCGCTCAAGCCCTTGGCATTGGCGTTCATGACGAACATGGTTTTATCCATGCGCTTGTCGGCCGCGAAATCCTCCAACTGCTTGAGCAGGAAGTTATAGAACTGACCAGCGATACGCGGCGTACCCATGTTGTCATCGCCCAGCCCTTCCGGACCGTGACAGGAATTGCACGCAGGAACACTACCCTTGCCTTCCGTGAAGATCTTTTGACCATTGCCAATATTACCGTCACCCTTCGGAAACGGCGCATTGGCCATAGCCACCGACGGAATCACCGCCGCCATTACCAGAGCCGCAGCAGTAGAAGAAATAATACGTCTCATTCGAAGACACCCTCCCATTTTAGCAATTCTTCTTTAATGTGGCGGTTTGATAAGCCGACCGTCACCCCCACCGGAGATAGACTGCCTGCAACCACCACACCCCTCCGGGCGGCCTACCTGACCCACCCGCTTCTTCCCGCATGATTGTGGTATCGTTTAGCCCAGCGATCAGGAATTAAGCTTAACCAAAAACGCGGCGAAACCAAAGGCGGCAACAAACCAGATCGCATAGAGCGTAAAAACTTCAGCCGTGTACATCATAACCATCACCTCCGCTTTTTTCGAGTCACCCTTATTTAGTCAGACTTGAATATGGTATTGTTTTACTCAAGCTTGAAGATATATAACATGACACATTATAGTAATGCAAGCACTATCCCCTCCAATTTGTACATGATAAGTTAGCGCCGCCGCGACACACCACGGCCATCGGTCAAATCCATATTCGCCCGTGCGGTGTCATTATGAAGACATCTACGCAGCCAAAACTCCAAAGGAAATATGATGCTATCTCGAATTCCAGGTTACGCTTGGGGCCTGCTGGCCATGACCATTTGGGGCGGAGCCATCCTGGCCTTCGGACTGGTCAGGTTCGAACCTTACGGGCTGGATGAAGGCGCCGCCCGAGGCCTGCTGCTGAACTGGTCGGTTGTGGACAATATCGCCAATCCGATCGTCATTTTCGGCGTACCCGATTTTCGCGCGCTGCTTTTCGTCCCGCTCGGGCTTTACTGGTCAGGCAGCCTGATCGCGGCCAAGGTGTTCACCCTGATTATGGCGTTCTGCGCCGTATGGTTGCTCTACATCTCGAACCGCCAAACCATCGGCGCCGAAGCCGCGCTGATCGCCAGCGCGCTGCTGCTGGTGTCACCCCTGATGATTACGCAAATCGATGCCATGGGTGTTGCGCCCTATCTGCTACTGGTATTCGGCCTGGGATTATGGCTGGACAAAAAATATCGCGCGGTGGAACGCCCTTTGAGCGGTTTTTTCTTCCAGCAGCTTCTGCTCAGCGCCGTCAGCGTCAGCCTGCATCCCGCAGGGCTGGCTTATCCGGCGGCCCTGGTGTGGCGGTGGTACAGGGAACCCGCCGAGACGCGCCAGAAACGCCATGTATACATGCTTGCCGGCACGCTCGTTGCTGCTGTTCTCGCGCTGATATTGAGGATGGGCTGGCCCGGCATGGCATGGTGGAGCAATCCCTTCGCCACGCTCGGGCTGGTGAATCTGGGCAATCAACTGGAAGATCCGAGCTGGCTGCTCGCCACGGTGTCGGCGGCGCTGCTGATTTGGGTGCTGATTCTTGAAAGGCGCACGCTGCTGGGCGACCTGATGGGTAGCATGTTGCTGTTCGGATTGCTGATCGGCCTCGCCGCCGCCGATGCGGCATGGGCAATGCTGGGCCTTGCGCTGGTGTTATACCGTGGCGTGCCACGCCTGATCGCGGTGAATCAGTCGCTCAACAGAAACAGCCTGACGGGCCAGCGCGGACTAGTCATGGCGGCACTGGTCATGACGGCGACATTCTTCATGCTGGCGGACAAGAATTATGCACGCATCGTGAGCAACAACGTGCTAAGCCCCCAAGATCAGCTCATCCGGGCGCTTGCCGATCTGGCCGCAGACTCCAAACAGCCGTTCCGCGCCGCAAGCCAATGGCCGGCACGCAGCATGATCGCATGCAAACGCGATGTGCTGCCGCTGCCTCCCCCGGCAAAGGATGGTGAGACGCTACTCAATTCCATCAAGGGTATCACGCATCTTGCCTTCAACCCCTATGAACCGGCCAATCGTGAGCTCGGACGCAACATCGCCGAACTGGGCGGCAAAACCCAGACCTTGGCACTGCAAGCGGGGGGGGCGATCATCAAGATCAAATAGGTCATTGAAATTTCCACCGCCACGCACACAGAGATACCGATCAGCCGCTATGGCTCGGATACGTCTTTGTTCCGTGTTTCCTTGCGCTTAGCGGCCACTTCCACCATCATTTTTTCGCGCTGATAGACCACTACCGAACCGATGCGTAAAACCGTCAGCACCAGCATCAAGGCGCTGAGCGCATATATCTCGGCTGGCTCGATCTTGTGCTCGAAGAGCTTAATCATCAGCTCGCGCAGCACGAACACGATGCCGGCATCGACGATAAAGGTCATACGCAGACGCTGGGTGGTGAAATATTCCGCCAGCGAGCGGGAAAGCTCGATCAGGATGAAGAGCGTAAGCACGTCGGAAATGATCTTTGAATAATGCTTGCCCAATTCTTTCTCGACCAGCAGATCGCCAGTGTAGAGAAACAGATGCAGCACGCCGATGACTATTCCCAAGGTAAGGAACAGCAGCATGACGCCGAACACCATGCCGACGACCTTATTGAACAACTTCATGAAATCGATCTTCATCTTTTTGTCCTTCGGTTATCGCTGACAGACCGGACAGTAAAAACTCGAACGCTGTCCCTGTCTGGTTTGCACCACCGCCCGGCCGCAGCTTGCGCATGGCTGACCGGCCCTGCCATAAACCTTGAGCTGCTGCTGAAAATAACCCGGTTTGCCTTCGCCATTATAAAAATCACGCAACGTCGTTCCACCCTGAGCGATGGCCTGCTCCAGCACTTGCCTGATCCCCGCCGCCAGACGCTCGTATCGCTCCGGTGCAATACGCCCCGCCTCGCGCGCAGGATGGATGCCTGCCAGAAACAGCGCCTCGCTGGCGTAAATATTACCTACGCCCGTGACAATATGATGATCCATGATGAACTGCTTGACCGCAAGACGGCGTCCGCGCGAACGGCGATACAGGTGATCGCCATTGAACCCGTCACTCAGCGGCTCAGGACCGAGGTCACACAGTAACGCATGTTGCAGCGCATCCTGGCGCGTCCACACCACACTGCCAAAGCGGCGCGGATCGCGCAGACGCAACATGTGGCCGTTATCCAAAACGATGTCCACATGGTCATGCCGTTCGGGTGGGACATCGGCTGGCAGAACACGCAAGCTGCCCGACATACCGAGATGGATGATGACAGATCCCTTCGGACAACGCAGCAGCAAATATTTCCCACGCCGATCGACGGATTGCAGGATCTGCCCAGGCGCCTCCCTGACGAGCAGTGGCGAAACAGGGTGACGCAGGCGAGCGTTGCGGACGATGACGCGCGCTATGCGCCTACCCACAAGATATGGCGCAATGCCGCAGCGGGTGGTTTCGACTTCGGGTAGCTCCGGCATGGTCTATGGCACGAATGACGGCAGCAGGCGCTTCGCTTGGTCTCCGAGGAGGCGATATTGCATGCCGATGTCGCGACGCACGAGAATTAGATCCGGTTCCCTGGCAATGATCTCAAAATGAGCTTCGGCCGCCGGTTCGAGCCACACGATGATCTCGCCCATCGGTTTGGTATCCGCAGACCAACCTTCGACACGAAACGCCCGCGCGCGGCGCCATTCATCAACCAAAACCGGCCAGCCGGGATCACCGCGCCCCATAGTCATGCCCGACGCGATGATTTGCACGGGCAGAAAACCGGGGGGTAACAAGAGGGGACTCACCAGATCGGCAAGAGCAACCTTGGCGTTCTGGTAATCGCGATCACTGATCGAGTAAACCGCCTTCCCCATCGAAACATAATGCCGGCCGCCGACAGGTTGCGCATCACCAAAAGACATCTCTAACTCATTGAAATTAATTCTGAAATAGGGGGTGCCCGATTGGACGCCGGCCACATCCTCATCCTGGACATCCTGGCGCCCCGCCTTTGTCAGCCGTAGCAATTGCGCGACCCGCTCATCATTGGCAGGCACGCTGATAGGCTGGCTGATACGCCAGCCATGGCTGTCCTTGTGCAAGGTGATGATCTCGCCATCCCGATATTCGACGCGGATCTGGCTGATGCTGTCAGCTTGAAGCCCGGTCAAGGGGATAGCTTTAGACGCCAGAGGTCTGTCGAACTGGGAATAAACCAACAACCCCACCCCGGCAAGTAATATGACGACCGCCCCCAGATTCAACAGCGCGCGCGATTTCATCTTGCGCCAGTGGTTAACTCGTTACTGCTCATGAATGCCATTATAGCGGCGCTCAAAGCATTCTGGCCATGTTTTGATCGTATTCACAAACGTTGATGGTGGGCCCGCTCGGACTCGAACCGAGGACCAAGGGATTATGAGTCCCCTGCTCTAACCGACTGAGCTACAGGCCCGTGAAGCTGTGAATGATGAGGCGGAAGTATAGCGCGCGCGCAACGCATACGCCACCCTGCCTTGACGGGCGTCTCGTAAAATTCGAGACAAAAAAAGAAGAAGGCCACTGGAATGACCTCCTTCGTTCGCACCACCTTACCTTATGGTATCAATCGAGGAAACTGCGCAACACCTCGGAGCGACTCGGATGACGCAGCTTGCGTAGCGCCTTGGCTTCGATCTGGCGAATACGTTCGCGGGTGACATCGAACTGCTTGCCGACCTCTTCCAGCGTATGGTCGGTGGTCATGTCGATGCCAAAACGCATGCGCAACACCTTGGCTTCGCGCGCGGTCAGGGTTTCGAGCACGTTGCGGGTGATTTCACGCAGCCCTTCCATGGTCGCAGATTCCGGCGGCGACAACACATTCGGATCTTCGATGAAATCGCCCAAATGCGAGTCCTCGTCATCGCCGATCGGGGTCTCCATGGAAATCGGCTCTTTGGCGATCTTCAGCACCTTGCGCACCTTGTCCTCGGGCATGTCCATCTTCACCGCCAGTTCTTCCGGCGTCGGCTCGCGGCCCATCTCCTGCAACAATTGGCGAGAGATGCGGTTGAGCTTGTTGATGGTTTCAATCATGTGCACCGGGATGCGGATCGTCCGTGCCTGATCGGCGATGGAACGGGTGATCGCCTGGCGTATCCACCAAGTCGCATAGGTCGAGAATTTGTAGCCGCGCCGGTATTCGAACTTGTCCACCGCTTTCATCAATCCGATGTTGCCTTCCTGAATCAGATCCAAAAACTGCAAGCCGCGGTTGGTATACTTCTTGGCTATAGAGATCACCAGGCGCAGGTTGGCTTCGACCATCTCCTTCTTGGCGCGACGAGCCTTGGCCTCACCGATCGAAATCTTGCGATTGATATCCTTGATCTCGTTAATGCTCAGACCGCACTCATCCTGGATGGCGATCAGTTTGTTCTGCACCTCGACAATGTCATCGGCATACTTTTCCAGCAAGCTGGAGTAGGAGCGCTTCGCTTTGATCTGCCGCGTCACCCAGGCCAGATCCGTTTCGTTATCCGGGAAAGAGGTGATGAAATCCTTGCGCGGCATGTGCGCCTTGCCGACGCACACATCCATGATCACCCTCTCATGGGCGCGAATATCGTCCATCGTCTGCCGCAGACCCGCTACCAGGCGGTCGATCTGCACCGGCGCCAGCTTGAATTGCAGGAAGGCGACCGCCAGTTGCTCACGAGATTTGACGGTCTTGGCATGATCCTTACCATGCTTTATCGAGGCCGCCATGAATTTGCCGTGAATCTCGCGCAAATCGGCAAACCGCACGCGCGCCTCTTCGGGGTCGAGCCCAACGTCATCGGGATCGGCCTCACCATCGCCGCCCTCTTCATCGTCATCACCCACATCGGCGGCAGCCCCGCTCGAAAACTCGAATTCCTTTTCGAAATCAGGCTCGGCGCCGTCCTCTTCGGCGTTGGGATCGTTGTAACCGCGAATCACCTCGGCGAGACGGATTTCGCTGGTCAGAGTCTTGTCGTACTGACGCAGCAACTCGGCAACGGCCCCCGGATAAGTACTCAACGATGTAAGCACCTGGCCCAAGCCGTCCTCGATACGCTTGGCGATCTGGATTTCGCCTTCGCGGGTGAGCAGCTCCACCGTACCCATTTCGCGCATGTACATGCGCACCGGGTCCGTGGTGCGGCCGAATTCGCCGTCCACGATAGCCAAGGCCGCCGCAGCTTCTTCGGCGGCGTCTTCATCGGCCGCGACTGCGGCATCGGTCAGCAACAGGGAATCGGCATCCGGCGCAACCTCGTGCACGGGAATTCCCATATCATTGATCATGCTGATGATATCCTCGATCTGTTCGGGATCGACGATCTCATCGGGCAAATGATCGTTCACCTCGCGATAGGTAAGAAACCCTTGTTCCTTGCCCTTGGCGATCAAAAGCTTCAACTGTGACTGTTGCTGTTCCTGGTTCATGTTACCCGGCATCTTTAAGGTTTCAAGGTTAAACAACTTACGCGGCTGCGAACACAAAATAACTTATCATTTTACATCAAACAGGCGATAGCGCGAAGGTTACTCGCCGACTTTTTTACTTCTGCGACCCCTTGGCCAGTGGCAGCAGACGCCGCAATTCATCTTTCTCCGCGGCACTCAGACCTTCCACCTTATCCTTGTGCAAGAGATGCTCGACACGTTGCTCCAGGGCCTGTTCACGCAGCCGCCGCAGGGTGCCGCTGAACTCTGCATCCACTCCTTCGGGTACCGTCGGCGACCACTGCGCCAGCGTCGCCAGATGACGGCCCTCCTGGCTGCCACGCCAATGCTCGATGACTGCTCCCGCGTTTAAATGAGGTTGCGCCTGCAACAATTCAAGCAGCTTCACCAGCAAATCCGCACCGGCCACGTCCAGCCCTGCCAATGTTTGCGGGTCTCCAGCGATACGGGCCAGCTCCGGGCGGTACAGCAGCATTTCGATTGCCATGCGCACCGGCGAGCGCGCGACCGATCCGGCAGTCCTGGCGACAGGCCGCGGCCTAGCTGGCGCCGCGATCTTGCCAGCACCGACCAATCCGCGCAGCGCGGCGACATCCATACGCGCAATTTCCGCCAGGCGTTCCAGCATCATGCGTCTGAATGCGCCATCCGGTACCTTGGACAACACTGGCCGGGCAAGTTCCACCAGTCGCGCGCGCCCGTCCCTGCTGTATATATCGGTCTGCCGGGCGAGGGTCGTATAAAAAAATTCCGAAAGCGTGACGGAATTGGCGATTCGCGCCTCGAAAGACTCTTGACCTTCCTTGCGCACCAGAGTATCGGGGTCCTCGCCTTCGGGCAGAAACATGAAGCGCGCCGTACGCCCGTCGGACATCATCGGCAAGGCATTTTCAACCGCGCGCCATGCGGCTTCGCGCCCCGCCCGGTCGCCGTCGAAACAGAACACCACCTCGGGAACGACGCGGAAGACGCGCTCCAGATGTTCGCGCGTTATCGCCGTACCCAGCGTCGCCACGGCATAACGGATACCGAATTGGGCCAACGCCACCACATCCATGTAACCCTCCACCACCAGCAGACGGTCGAACTGGCGCAATGCCTTGCGCGCCTCGTACAAGCCGTAGAGCTCGCGCCCCTTGTGGAAAACCGGCGTCTCCGGCGAATTGAGGTATTTAGGCGTATCATCGCTCAGCACCCGTCCACCGAAGCCGATGACGCGTCCGCGCGGGTCACGGATGGGGAACATGACACGGTCACGAAAACGGTCGTAATACCCGCCGCCCGGCTTTTCCACCAGCAAACCGGCCTCGACGAGCCGGGCCTGCGCACCATTGCCAAGCGCGCGCAGCAGATTATCCCAGCCGGCCGGGGCAAAGCCGATGTCGAACTCGGCGGCGATCTCGCCGCTCAGGCCACGCCCTTTCAGATAATCGACGGCGCGCTTGGCCTGCGAATGCTCACGCAATTGGCGCCGGTAAAACGTGGTGGCCTGGGCCAACAACTCGTGGAGATCCTTGCTTTTGGGCGCCGCAGCGGCAGGACTCGCCTCCGTCTGCGGCAATGACATCCCCACCCGCGCCGCCAGCTCCTGCACCGCCTCGATAAAATCCAGGCGCTCGTATTCCATCAAAAAACCGATGGCCGTGCCATGCGCACCGCAGCCGAAGCAATGATAGAACTGTTTCTCCGGGCTAACCGTGAAGGAAGGGGTTTTCTCGTCGTGAAAGGGACAACGGGCCATGTAATCACGGCCCGCCTTGCGCAGGGGAACGCGCGCGTCGATCACCTCGACGAGGTCGACGCGGGTCATGAGTTCATCGATGAATTGCTGGGGGATGCGACCTGTCATGCGCTGTGTGATGACACTCGATACCGCAATGGCGGCGCTCTACAAAACCGCGCGCCCCTCGGCGAACAGGCGGAGCGCCAGACCGGCCTATCCCGGAAACAGCGCCGCCAGCTTGTTTTTGACCTTCGTCCCCACGGCGCCCATATCGGTGCGCCCCTGGACGCGCGGCTTGAGCACAGCCATCACCTTGCCCATATCCTTGGCCGAAGACGCGCCGCTTTCGGCCACGGCCTGATCGATCAAGGCATCGAGTTCCGCCTCGCTGAGCTGCGCGGGGAGATAGGTCTGAATGACACCGACCTCGAACGCCTCCTGCCGGGCGAGGTCGGAACGCCCCGCCGCTTCGTACTGGCTGATGGAGTCGCGCCGCTGCTTGACCATCTTGTCAAGCACGACGAGCGCCTGGGTATCGTCAAGCGTGATGCGCTCATCGACCTCGCGCTGCTTGATGGCCGCCAGAATCAGGCGGATGACGCCAAGACGCTCCTTGTCCCTGGCGCGCATCGCGGCTTTCATGTCTTCCTCGATGCGCGTCTTCAGCGACATTGCGACTGCACCCCGGCGTTACGAATAAAGAAAGGAAAAACGAAACGAATCAGTACAAACGCACACGCTTGGTAATATCGCGCGAACTCTTCTTGAGCTGGCGCTTCACCGCCGCCGCCGCCTTGCGCTTGCGCACCGAGGTGGGCTTTTCATAGAACTCGCGGGCCCGCACGTCGGCCAATACTCCCGCCTTCTCACATGTTCTCTTGAAACGACGCAAGGCAACCTCGAAAGGCTCGTTCTCTCTTACCCGAACTGTCGGCATTTACAACCTCGTTAATCCAAACCTAATGACACTCTGGTCCTCTTGCTCTCGAGAACCAGTCCGATGAGTTAATTTTTTATTTTAACCTCAAATCAGGGGCAGATGCAAAATCTCCGTCATCCCGAGCGCAAAGAGCACACGGGACAGGCCGGATCTCGCGCCAACCGCACCGTTCGCCAAGTCATCGCCAGGGCGTCGAGCAGCAACAGCCGCCCGGCCAGAGTATCGCCCGCATCGAGCAGTATCTTGAGCGTTTCAACCGCCTGAATGCTGGCGATGATGCCCGCCACCGGGGCGAGCACACCGCTTTCGGCGCAGCTCTCCGCCGCCTCCTCACTCTCTTTGTACAGACAACGGTAGCAGGGGCCACCAGGCCGGTCGGCGCGAAATACCGTCACCTGCCCTTCCGTGCGGATTACCGAACCGGATACCAGCGGACGGGCCTCCGCCACACAAGCTTCGTTGAGCGCAAAGCGCGTGGCGAAGTTGTCGCAGGCATCCACCACCACGTCGGCCAGTCGCACCTGCCCGGCCAGCGCCTCCCCCGCCAAGCGCGCCCTGACAACGCTGATCTCGATACCGGGATTGATCGCCAGCATGGTGTCGCACGCGGAGTCCACCTTGTTCCGGCCGATGTCGGCCGTGCGGTGGATAATCTGGCGTTGGAGATTGGAAAGATCGACGCGGTCGTCATCGCAGATCACGATATGGCCGACGCCGCTGCTCGCCAGATACATGCCCAGCGGCGAGCCCAGCCCGCCCATGCCGACCACCAGCACCCGCGAATGCAACAACTTCTCCTGACCGGCGAAATCGATCTGCGGCAGCAGGATATGGCGACTGTAACGGGTCAACTGCTCGTCGTTCATTCAGCGCTTATGCTCAGGCGCGACTATATACATAAAAAGCATCGACGGGAATACGCCGGACGTCCTCCCAGCCACCGATCAGGTAGGCCGATTTTCCCACCACCGCCACCCCCATCGCCGCCAGGGTACCCGGCATGGGGCCGACCTGATGCCACACGCCCTGTTCCGCATCGTAATAGGCGGCGCGATCATGAATACCATCGCCGCTGTAACCGCCGAAGATGAAAAGTTGCCCGTCCAGCACGCAAGAACCCTGTCCCGCCGCTGTCCAGGGCAGGGTTACGGCATCCCGCGCCCATACGCCGGCAGCGGGGTCGTAGGTTTCGATGAAATCGAAATTGTTGAACCCCTTGCTGCTGAAGGCCACGCCGCCCATGGTCATGATCTTGCCACCCATCACCACCGCGCTGAGCGCAAATCGTGGCGTGGGCAGGGGCGCGATCGCTTCCCACACCCCACTGGCAATGTCAAGCCGCTCACAGAAATCGAAACCCGGATCGGTTTGCGGTCCACCCCGTGTGGCATCGGGGTGATGCCCACCCATGACATAAATATGATCGTCCAGAAAGGCCACCGCCGGATAATCGTGCGGTTGCAACAGATCAGGACCGGTCTCCCAGGCATCGCGCAGCGGATCGTAGATCTCCACCGCCGTCAAAAAACGGAACGTGCCGTTGGCTTGCTTGAATCCGCCACCCATGACATAAATGCGATCGCCCACCGTCGCAGCCACTGTCCCCGAACGCAAGGTGGGCATATCGGCACGTTTTTCCCATCGCCCGGCCACGGGATCGTACATCCGTACCAGATTCATGCTGGCGAAGTTCATCCCGCCGCCGCCGAAGGTATATATCTTGCCGTCATGAACAGCCACGGACGGATGGGAGCGTGCCACATCCAACGCCCCCTTTCTTACCCAAGCCACTGATTTAACGATATTTCCCATTTATAAACTCTTCCACGTTCATCTTACAAAATTCTTTGTTGCTCACACAAAACACCAAAGAATGCACACAAACCCCTCGAAACGGACAAAATATCTACAAATCGAAATAATTTTATGGTAAAAAGATCGACAGCGTAATAAAATTCGCTCCAGTCAAAAAATTACTCTAAAAGAGCCGCGAACGCTTGACGTGCTATACGCTATAAAAGAATCTGCCGCTCTGCCGATATCATAGTAGCAGCCATATGCGAGTAAAAGGCAAATTTATGCGCAGATCAACAAGCGTTAGATGGCAAGCGGATCGCTTGCCATGCAAGGGGGGTGTAGTGTATGTTTAAATTACCCGACCATTATGCTTGGTTATTAGTATCGGGTGCGCTACCCCGTCGTTAGGAGGCCCAACAATGTTCCAAAACAATTCCAATCTTGCGGAAAGCCTACACACAGCCTCCGGGGAAACTCCCGTGATACCTGCCCCCCGCTCATCGCCCCTGCCTCCATTGCAGGACACCTTCGGGCGCACCTTCGATTACGTCCGCATCGCCGTTACGGACAGATGCAACCTGCGTTGTACCTACTGCATGCCCGAGGAGGGCGTCGAATTCAGGCACAGGGACGAGATGCTCACCGCAGAGGAAACCCTGCGTATCATCTCGGTACTCGCCAAGGTGGGCGTGAAAAAGGTACGCTTCACCGGCGGAGAACCCACCATACGCAAGGATATCGTGAATCTCGTGGCAGGCGCGGCCGCCACCCCCGGCATCAAGGGCGTCCACCTCACCACCAATGGCCTGCTGCTGCACCGCTACGCCAAGGATCTGCTTGACGCCGGTCTGACCGGCATCAATGTCAGCCTGGACAGCATGGACACCGACCGCTTCATGCGCATCACCCGCCGTCCCGGCGTCGATACCGTGCTCAACAACATCAAGCTGGCGCTGGACACGGGTTTTCAGCGCGTAAAAGTCAACGCAGTGTTCATGCAGGGCTTCAACGAAGACGAACTGGAACGGTTCACCGAATACACCAAAGATCACGCCGTCACAGTACGTTTCATCGAATTCATGCCCTTCGACGCCGAACAGATTTGGAGCACCGGGGACCACTTCACCAGCGCGGAAACCATTGTTGCGCGCATCAAGGCGCGCTATCCCGATATCGGCCCCGCGCCCGGTACGCGCACCGAGCATCACACCTTCAAGGTTCCTGGCTACGCCGGCAAGATTGCCGTCATTCCCGCCTTCACCCGTAGCCTGTGCGGCAACTGCTCACGTATCCGCGTCACCGCCGATGGCAGCATCCGCAACTGCCTTTACTCCGATGACGAATACAACCTGCGTCAAGTGATGCGCCAGGGTGGCAGCGACGACGACATGATCGCGCTGTTCCGCAAGGCATTCGCCGATAAGGCCATCGATGGCTACGAAGCCAAGAAGCGTTCCGACGCCAAGGTCGACATCACCCAACTCCATCGCGGCAGCATGACACAGATCGGCGGCTGAACGCCGATCTGTGTCATGCCTGCAAGGCGTGGCTCACAATCAACAGCGCTCGAATTTAGAATGACATAGGTAGATACAGATGGAAAACGAATTCACCCATTTCAATGCCAAGGGCGAGGCCCACATGGTGGATGTCGGCACCAAAGCCGTTACCCAGCGCGAGGCCGTCACCGAAGGCCGCATCTACATGAATTCCAAGACCCTGGAGATGATCATGCAGGGTACGCACAAAAAGGGCGACGTGCTCGGCATTGCCCGCGTGGCGGGCATCATGGGTGCCAAAAAGACCGCCGATATCATCCCCTTGTGTCATCCGATCAGCATCACCCATGTCGACATCGAGCTCACCCCCGAACCGGAAAACAACGCCGTCTATTGCCGCGCTACAGTGCGCTGCGGCGGCCAAACCGGTGTGGAAATGGAGGCGCTGACCGCCGTGCAGGTCGCCCTGCTCACCATCTACGACATGTGCAAGGCTGTGGACCGCGGCATGGTGATGGACGGTATCGGCTTGCTGGAAAAATCGGGCGGCAAGTCGGGCACTTGGCGCAGAGCGGCTCAGGGTTAAGTAGTGCAAGTCAGGTATCGGACATGAACATCAAAGTACGTTATTTCGCCAGTATGCGCGACCGCATGGGACGCGCCGAGGACACCGTTTCCGTTGACGGCGATACCATCACCGTCACCGACCTGTGGAAAAAGGCTTCCGGCGGCCAGGACTTGCCCGCCAGCACCTTGATTGCCGTCAACATGGAATACACCGATAGCGCCCATGCCGTAAAAAACGGCGATGAAGTCGCCTTCTTCCCGCCCGTGACCGGAGGTTGATCATGGCCGCGCAGACTCACATCAAAGTCATCGTCCAGGAAGAGGCACTCGACCCCTGTCAAGCGACCGAAGATTATCAAACTTCCGACGTTGCAACGGGAAAATATGGCGGTGTCGTCACCTTCGTCGGCACCATGCGCGACTTCAATGACGGCCACCAGGTCTCGGAGATGTATCTCGACTATTACCCCGGAATGACCGAGCGCCATATCGAAAAAGTCTGCGAAGAAGCCGCAGAAAAATGGGAAGTGATGAATATCCTGGTGGTGCACCGTCACGGTGCCATCCGCCCCAGCGACCCGATCGTACTGGTCGCCGTCTGGTCCGCGCACCGCGCCAACGCCTTCGATGCCTGCCGCTTCGTCATCAACTACTTGAAAGAGCGCGCACCGTTCTGGAAACGGGAAACCACGCCCCAAGGCCAACGCTGGGTCGAACACAACACCAAAGACCCGGCCGCCGAAGCCGCCGCGAACAACACGGTGGGTATCAGGCGCACGGCCTGATCTTTACTTTCCTGCACCTTGAGGCCGACCGCTTACGCAGGTTGGCCTCAATACACTTCCTGCATCTACTAAACACACCTCGCCAAAAAATAATGGCCATCCGTGGCCAAGCGCCTTCCC
>SBBG01000099.1 GCA_005240065.1 Gammaproteobacteria bacterium
ATACCGGCAAACCCGCCTGGCGCAGCGCCTGATTGACCGCCGAAGGATCGAAGCTCGCCCACAACACCTGACGCTGCACGCCTTTGGCGGCGGCTTGCGCCGACGAGATCACCGGGATCACCCGCGCCATTTCTTCCGGCAGCGGGCGATAACGGTATTGCTGCATCATCTGCTCGGCACGCTTGAACGCGGGCGCAAGTCCCGGCAGTCCGGCCACGCCGCGCCGGCCGGTGACTTTCATCGCCACTTCCGCCAGCACCGCGCGAATCGCCTCGCTCCGTTCTTCCTTGCCTTGCCCCGCGACCTGCACTTCCGCCTCGTACAGACCTTCCACCTCGGCGGCGCGCGGCAATCCCGGCAGAACCGCCAGCAAAATCGCCATAATGCACGCGTGCATTTTCAGCTTTTCAGCAAACGCATCCACAAAAAATCATGTCTCTCACAATAACCCTGCGTATAATACGAATCATACACTTTCTTGTCCTGCTAAGCGATTAACCCCATGAATTCGAACACCAAAGACCAAGCTTCCACCTCAAGTTCCGGCCTCAGTTACCGCGACGCGGGCGTGGACATCGACGCCGGCAATGAGCTGGTCAAACGCATCAAACCCATCGCCGCCCGTACCCGGCGCCCCGGCGTTCTCGGCGGACTGGGAGGATTTGGCGCGCTGTTCGAATTACCGCTCGACCGCTACCGCCAGCCGGTGCTGGTCTCCACCACCGATGGCGTCGGCACCAAGCTGAAACTGGCGATCGAAATGGGCAAGCATGACACGATCGGCATCGATCTGGTGGCAATGTGCGTCAACGACCTGGTGGTGCAGGGGGCCGAACCGCTGTTCTTCCTCGACTATTACGCCACCGGCCGCCTCAGCGTCGATCAGGCGGCGGATGTCATCAAGGGCATCGGCCAAGGCTGCGAATTCGCCGGTTGCGCACTGGTGGGCGGGGAAACCGCCGAAATGCCCGGCATGTACGGACATGGCGACTACGATCTGGCCGGCTTCAGCGTCGGCGTAGTGGAGAAAGACCGTATCATCGACGGCAACCGGGTGCGGGCAGGTGATGCACTGATCGGCATCGCCTCAAGCGGCCCGCACTCCAACGGCTACTCCCTGATCCGCAAGATCATCGCGGTAAGCGGCGCGGATCTGGCGCAAGACTTCCACGGCCGCACGCTGGGCGCGACACTGCTCGAACCGACGCGCATCTATGTCCAGCCGCTGCTCAAGCTGTTCGAACAGGTGCGAGTGCACGCCCTGGCGCATATCACCGGTGGCGGCCTACTGGAAAACCTGCCGCGCGTCATGCCGGAGGGCACCCGCGCCATCATCGATGCCCGCGCCTGGACCCGTCCGCCGGTTTTCGACTGGTTGCAGCAACACGGCAAGGTCGCCGGCCAGGAAATGTATCGCACCTTCAACTGCGGTGTCGGGATGGTGGTATGTGTGGCCGGTGGCGATGCCGACACCACCCTGAACATACTCAAATCTCAGGGCGAAACGGCTTGGCGCATCGGCCGCATCGAAACGGCGACCGGACCCGGCGAGCAGGTGTTGATCACTCAATGACCCGCCTGCCGATCGTCGTCCTGATTTCGGGCGGAGGCAGCAATCTCCAGGCGATCATCGATGCCGTGGTGAATGAAGGGCTGCCGGTCGACATCCGCGCCGTGATCAGCAACAACCCCGCCGCCTACGGACTGGAACGCGCGCGGCGGGCCGGTATCCCAGCGCTGACGGTGGATCATCGGGCCTACCCCGACCGCGGCTCGTTCGAAACCGCACTGGAGGCCGCCATCGACGCCCACCAACCGGCGCTGGTGGTGCTGGCGGGCTTCATGCGCATTCTGGGCGCCGGCTTTGTGGCGCACTATCTGGGGCGCATGCTGAACATCCATCCTTCGCTGCTGCCCGCCTTCACCGGCCTCGACACTCATCGCCGCGCCATCGAAGCGAGTGAAAAGGAGCACGGCGCCAGCGTTCATTTCGTCACCAGCGAGCTGGATGGCGGACCTGTTATCATCCAGTCACGCGTACCGGTATTACCGGATGACGACGTCAAACGCCTGGCCGCCAAGGTGCTGGAACGGGAACACCGCATCTACCCGTTGGCGATCCGCTGGTTCGCCGAAGGACGGCTGACGTTGGAGAATGATCGGATCATGCTTGACGGACAACCTTTAACAGCCCCGGTGGACTACGCCAATGTCGAAGATACGGCACAACACGCCGGAAATTGAAACAGCGCCGCGACACCGGACCCTGTTGCTCCTCCTCTGCCTCATGGGACTCACTTTCTCCTCTGCGGCGTCTGCCGACATCCCCCCGTTCTCGGCGCGCTACACCCTGAGCCGGGCCGGCATTCCGTTGGGCGAAAACATCCGCACCCTGACCAACACCGACGGGCACTTCGTCTACCAATCGGTGACTCACGCCACCGGCCTGCTCGCCCGGTTTCTCAAAGAAGAACTCGTGGAACGCAGCCAAGGCATGTATATGAGCGCCGAACCCGACACCGGCATCCGGCCGCTGGAATACATGACCCGCCGCAACCGCAGCAAAAAAGACAAATGGCTCAGGCAGATATTTGACTGGGAAAAAAACGCCACGACCAGCTTCAACAGCGCCAGAACCTGGCACATGCCGTTGCGCGCCAATGCGCAGGACAAACTCACCTACCAGCTCGCCATCATGCAGGACCTGCAAAACGGACGAAAAACCCTGGAATACCCGATCATTGAAAGCGAGAAAACCAACACCTACCGCTTCGCCATTCTCGGCGAGGAACAGATCAAAACCGACATCGGCACACTACGCACCCTGAAAATCCGGCGTACCGGCGACAAGAGAAACACCACCGTGTGGTGCGCCATCGACCTGCACTACCTCCCCGTCATCCTGGAACAACACGACGACGAGGATGGGCAACTGACGATGCGAATCAACTCGGTGCAAGGATTGCAGACGCTGAAAGGGGCATCTACGCCTTAGGCAAGGTCACCCCCGTTTGCCCCTGATATTTCCCGTTGCGATCGCGGTAAGAGGTCTCGCATATCTCGTCGGACTCCAGGAACAACACCTGCGCCACGCCTTCATTGGCATAGATCTTAGCCGGCAGCGGTGTGGTGTTGGAGAACTCCAGTGTCACATGCCCTTCCCACTCCGGCTCCAGCGGCGTCACATTGACGATGATGCCGCAGCGCGCGTAGGTAGACTTGCCCAGACAGATGGTCAACACATTGCGCGGGATACGGAAATACTCCACGGTACGCGCCAGGGCGAAGGAATTCGGCGGGATGATGCACACATCCGATTTCACATCGACAAAGCTGTTGGCGTCGAAATTCTTGGGATCGACGATCGCCGAATTGATATTGGTAAAGATCTTGAATTCATTGGCGCAGCGAATGTCGTAGCCATAGCTCGACGTGCCATAGGAAATTACCCGGCCCGCTTCGTTCTGTTTCACCTGGCGCGGCTCGAACGGCTCGATCATGCCGTAGTTGCCGGCCATGCGCCGGATCCATTTGTCTGACTTTATGCTCATCTTTGGTGGTTCTCAGAATCGATAGCCGGGGCGAGGGCACCCAGATATCTCACGTGTTCTGGATAACGATATTCGGAAACTTCGCCGAATAATCCCGCGCCCGCTGCGACAGCTTCGCCGCCACGCGCCGGGCGATGTCGCGGTAGATCCCGGCGATGCGCCCTTCAGGGTCGGCCATCACGGTAGGATGGCCGCCATCGGCGTCTTCGCGGATACGGATATCCAGCGGCAGCGAACCGAGAAAATCCACGCCATACTGTTCGGCCATGCGGCTTCCGCCCCCCGAGCCGAAGATATGCTCCTCATGACCGCATGTGCTGCAAATGTGGGTGCTCATGTTCTCGATCACACCGAGCACGGGAACATCCACTTTTTCAAACATTTTCAACCCCTTGCGCGCATCCAACAGGGCGATGTCCTGCGGCGTGGTGACGATCACCGCGCCGCTCACCGGGATCTTCTGCGTCAGCGTCAACTGGGCATCCCCGGTCCCCGGTGGCAAGTCGATGACCAGATAATCGAGATCGCGCCAGTTGGTGTCCCTCAACAACTGCTCCAGTGCCTGCGTCACCATCGGCCCACGCCAGATCATCGGCGTTTCCTCGTCGATCAGATAACCGATAGACATCGACTGGATGCCATGACTCACCACCGGCTCCATCGACTTACCATCACGCGACTCCGGGCGGGTCTGCGCCCCCAGCATGAGCGGTTGACTGGGGCCGTAGATATCGGCATCCAGAATGCCAACGCTCGCCCCCTCCGCCGCCAGCGCCAGCGCCAGATTCACCGCCGTCGTCGACTTACCCACCCCGCCCTTGCCGGAAGCCACCGCGATGATATTTTTCACCCCCGGCAACGGCTTGATTCCGCGCTGCACCGCGTGAGTAACGACAGTGGAAGAAACACGTATCTCGGCCTCTTGTACTCCTTCAATGGCTTCGATCCGCCGCTTCAATATGCCGGCAAGCTCATCCTGGTATCCCTTGGCAGGATATCCCAGCACCATCTCCACCACCACCTTGCCATTGCCGATCTCGATCTTCTTCACGGCATTTGCCGAGAGCAGATCCTGCTTGAGATAGGGGTCGATGTACGCCTTGAGCGCTGTTTCAACCTCTACTTTGGTAACCTCCACCATACGATCCTCCGTTCCCGGCACACACTATTTTCTATTAAAACCGCCATTATATCAGTCCTTGGGGATGGAAAAACGATGCCCCCGGTTTTTCGCGCCGAGGGTAGCGACGAACCGCAACCGTACTCGCCAAATGCGGCGCGTTGCTTCCCGTCACTTGTATTTTTAAGCCCTTCATGCTAAAAGAACTATATCGTCAGAAAAATGAATTCCTTTAATGCGAGCGACGGGGCAACATCAGATGGCTTGGTTCTTCAGACTTTCGAATCTGCTGCTGACGATTTCAGGCGTTGGTGTACTACTGCTCGCCTTTACCATGGAAGAAAGCCGCGCCGAATTCGCTCTCAACTTCCAGGAAAACCCCACAGCCAGAGACCCGGCCGGGTTTGTGATCAACTGCAATCGAGCAGGGGGACCAACACCATTGGCCGGCGGCTGTATTAATGGCGACCCCACCAATACAAGAAATATCGACCCCGAAAAAACACCCTTTCTCCTCGAATATGTAACCGACAGCGCAACAGGCGTCAGATACTGGCACATGATCGTTGGCGATCCGAGCAAGGGTTTCGCTCAGGAAACCTATAGTGGTCGCGGCTGCGCCAATTGCTGGACCAACGGTCTCCCGGGCTCTTCGTCCGGAGGCAGCGTCAACAACGGTGGATTTCCCAGCCTGACAAACCCAGCAGGCTCCCCCGGCCCCCTGGGTCCAATCGGCGCGACACCCAGCGCCGGTTCCGGTACCGGATCAGGTAATCCGGAGGCCACCCAAATCCGGCAAGTCATAGGCGTCGCGGGAAACGAACTCACCCAGGAATTCCTGAAAGGGTCCTTCCTCACCAAACCCAAAATCACTCAAACCGTCACCACACCGGATCTCGTCAGCCAATTCCAGGTAGACATGAGCGCCATACCCTACAAGGGCGCCGCAGCGACCACGACCCCAGCCGTCATCGTCAACAAGGTCACTTTCACCGACCCGAACGTTAGCGGCAACTTTGACATGGCTACGCAGAAACAAACCTCGCAGGTCACAGCCGGTCAATATACCTGGGCAACAGGGAGCGGCATCGGCGGAAGTTCGGGGACATACAGTTACTTGAACGGTAACTTCAACTTGAACGCCATAGACTGGGCGTCTTTCTATAATCCCGCGCAAAATACTTGTTGGTCGTACAAGCAGAATCCAGGCACGGCACCGTGCACGCCCTGAAAGGGTAGCATGTATCTCGCTTACCGAACTTCCCGCCTGATGCGGTAAGCGCCAAAGAAAATACTCGGAAACGCAAGGGATCAGCCAACCATGCAAATGCCGGAAATCCGCGCAATCGCTCGCAACCTTGGACTAACCCCGCCAGTCACCCAAGGCAAAACCCATCTCATCCGCGATATCCAGCGCCAGGAAGGAAATTTCGACTGCTTTGCAACGGCGTATGACGGCCAATGCGATCAGGTGAACTGCTTATGGCGCGCCGACTGTTTTGCACTGGCAAAGAAGGCGCAGAAGCCTTGACTCGTCTCTACGCCGCCTGCACCGGTATGTGGTTGCGGGCATGGGTAATGCGGTTCTGCTCGTCCAAGTAGACCAGAATCGGCTTGAACGCGGCAAGTTCGTGCTGATTCAGCGTCACATAGGCACAGATGATCACACGATCACCGGGTTTGGCTTTGTGCGCGGCGGCGCCGTTGACGGAGATGATGCTGGAACCGGCTTCGGCGCGGATGGCGTAGGTGGTGAAACGTTCGCCGTTGGCGATGTTGTAGATCTGGATCTGTTCGTACTCGTGGATGCCGGCTGCGTCGAGCAGTGTGCTGTCGATGGCACACGAACCTTCATACTCAAGTTCGGAATGAGTCACGCAGGCACGATGCAGCTTGGATTTAAGCAGTGTGTACTGCATTATTGACAGATCCTCGGTAAAGTCCGCCGGCATATCGGTTGTTAACCTGGCAATATTCATTACTTGGTTAGCAATATGCCGAACAAACGGGCAATCTCACTATTAGACTGATATTATGAGGTTTTGTTGCCGGGTTTTCAATTTCTTGACAATTCCATCCTCAGATTGTCGATCAAACGGGCCTTGCCCAGCCAAGCGGCGGCGAGAATCACGAGCGCCCGATCCTCTGGCGAGGCAGGAATCAGATCCTCGGCGCGGCGCACGCTGAAATAGTCGGCGCGAAACCCGGCCCCGGACAAGGCTTGCATACCTGCGCGCTCGATAACTTCATAATTTGTCTCGCCACCCGCAATCCGGTCGCGCGCCTCACACAGCGCCTGGTAGAGCCGGGGCGCCCGCGCCCGCTCCTCTGCAGAGAGATAACTGTTGCGCGAACTCATCGCCAAACCATCGGGCTCGCGCACCGTCGGCACGCCCAGCACCTGCACCGGAAGGCACAAATCGGCCACCATGCGTCGGATCACCAGCAACTGCTGGTAATCCTTCTCGCCAAACAGTGCCATATCGGGCTGAACTATATTGAACAGCATGTTGACCACGGTGGCCACGCCAGTGAAGTGACCGGGGCGGTATGCGCCACACAGGATGTCCGACAGGCCCGGCACTTCAACCCGCGTAGCATCGTCGACGCCGCGGGGGTAAATCTCGCCCGTGTCGGGAACAAACAAGAGACTGACGCGATTTTCGGCTAATTTAGCAGCATCTTCCGTCAATGTGCGAGGATATGAAGCAAGATCTTCGTTTGCCCCAAACTGCATGGGGTTGACGAAAACGCTCGCGACCACATGATCGGCGAGCTGGCCGGCCCGCTGCACGAGGCTCATATGTCCAGTATGGAGATTGCCCATGGTCGGCACGAAGGCGATGCGTTGACCCTGACTGCGCCACAGAGCAATTCTGGCTCGCACTTCCGCAATAGTTTTGACGGTTCGCATTAGCTGAAGGTATGTTCAGGCCCCGGGAAAGCACCACTTTTGACGGCGTGCGCATAGGCCGCTATGGCAGCCTGGGGGGTGGGATTGTCTTGCATGAAATCCCTGGAAAATTTCGGCCGCTTGCCGGATGTGATGCCGAGCATGTCGTGGAGCACCAGCACTTGGCCGTCACAAGCGGGGCCCGCGCCGATGCCGATCACCGGCACATCGACGGATTGGGTGATCCTGGCGGCGAGCGGCGCCGGTACACACTCCAGCAGCAACAGGTCGGCGCCCGCCGCTGCCAACGCCAAGGCGTCGTCACACATCCGCTGCGCGGCGGCCGCGTCCCGCCCCTGCACGCGATAACCGCCCAGCTTGTGCACCGACTGCGGCTGCAAACCCAGGTGGGCGCAAACCGGAACGCCACGCTCGGCGAGCTGGCGCACAATGCCCGCCTGCTCCGCGCCACCCTCCAGTTTGACTATGTGCGCGCCGCCTTCCTGCATCAACCGCGCGGCATTGCGCAACGCCTGCTCCAGGATGGCGTAGCTCATGAAGGGCATGTCCACCATCAGCAGGGCGCGGCCACACCCGCGCGCCACACACTGGCTGTGATAGACCATGTCGTCCATCGTCACCGGCACCGTGGTGCCGCGCCCCTGGATGACCATGCCGAGCGAATCGCCGACCAGGATCACCTCGACGCCCGCCTCGTCGATAAGACGCGCGAATGCCGCGTCATAGGCGGTGAGGCAGGCGAATTTCTCGACCTTGCGCTTCATGTCGCGCAAGGTGGTGACGGTTACCGGCGGGTTGGTCATACGGCACCTCCCTTTCAAACGAACGGCAGAGGATTGAAGTAGTGACGGCCGCTGCGTATCGCGCGCACCTGCTCCACCAGCAGATCATAATCCCTGTCGTTTTCGACATAGTTGACTTCGGCGGCATTGACGATCAGCAGCGGCGCGGCGCTGTAGTGGTGGAAAAAGCGCGCATAGGCATCGATGAGGCGTTGCAAATAGGACGACTCGATCAACTTTTCATAGCCACGACCACGCTTGGCGATGCGCGTCAGCAGCACCTCCACCGGCGCCTGGAGATAGATCACCAAATCCGGCGGCGGGACATCCAGCACCAGTTGCTGGCGCACCTGTTCGTAGAGGCGCAGCTCGTCGTCGTCGAGCGTGAGCTGGGCGAACAAGGGATCCTTGTCGATGAGGAAATCCGCTACCCGGCCTGCGGGACGGAACATGTCGGGCTGAGAAAGCGATTGTTGCAGATCCCGCATCTGGCGAACGCGCTGCAAAAGGAAGAATAGCTGCGTGGAAAGCGCCACTTGGCGCGGATGCTGGTAGAAGCGCTCGAGAAAAGGGTTGGCCGCCGCATCTTCCAGCAGCAGGTCGCTGCCAAAGGTCTGCGCCAGACGCCGGGCCAGAGTCGTCTTGCCGATACCGATCGGCCCTTCGACGACGATGTATTTCGGGACAGTCATGTCAGGCGCTCACACGATAATGTATCTTGTTTGCAGCAGCGCTCGGCCAATTCGCGCACGCTGCCCTGGCCCGGCACCTCGATATCCGGGGCAATCTCATACAGCGGATACAGCACGAAGCTGCGCTCATGCAGCCGGGGGTGCGGCAGACTCAAAATCTCGCTTTCGCAACGAGTGTCCCCATATAGCAGCAGATCCAAATCCAGCGTGCGCGGCCCCCAGCGCTCCGCACCGCGCACCCGCCCTTGGCGCTGCTCGATGGCTTGCAGCTCGGCCAGAAGTTCCAGCGCGGCCAGGCCGGTATCCAGCGCCGCCACCGCGTTGACATAGGCCGGCTGATCCTTGCTTCCCAGCGGTGCGCTGCGATACAGCGATGAATGACGCACACAGTGGGTGCCCGGAATTTGGTCGAGCGCGATCAATGCGGCCTGTATTTGCGCGATGGGATCGGCGAGATTGCTGCCCAAGCCGATGTAAGCGCGCACCGTCACTCCGCCGCCATATCTGCTTCTGCCGCGCCCGCCGGTTTCTTGCGCCGGCGCCGGCGGCGCTTCTTGGCCGTGCCGGCAACACCGGAACGAAGCATCGCCTGGCGCTGATCGGCATTCACTTCCTGGAAAGCAGCCCACCATTCGCACAGTTCCTGCACATCCTCTCCGGCCTCGCCCCGCAGCAGCAGAAAATCATAAGCGGCGCGAAAACGCGGATGGCCCAGCAGGCTCAGCGGGCGCTTACCGGAAATCTGTGTCAAGCGCGGCTGCATGGCCCAGATCTCGCGCATCGGCAAGGTGTAACGCTTGGGTAGCGCGACGCGCTGCGCCTGGCGCGAGATGACAATACCGCCCGCCTCCTGGATCGCCTCGAAATCGGTCATGCTTTCGGTTCTGATTTCTTCGATGGCGCGGCGCATCGGCCCCCACAGCAAGGCCGCAAACAGAAAGGCGGGCGTGACGGGCTTATCGGCGGCGATGCGCTCATCGGTATTGGCCAAGGCGCGCACCACCAGCTTGACCGGAAAGCCTTCGTGCTCCTGGGCCAAATCTTCTTCGGTCAAAGGAAAAAGGTGCTGGAACAGCCGGTAATGGCGCAACAACTCGAAGGTTTCTACCGCACACCCGCCCAGGAACAGTTTCAGCACTTCCTCGAACAGGCGCGCCGGGGGAATATCGTCGAGCAAATAGCCCAACTCGAACAGCGGGGCTTCCGTGCCGGGGTGGATGCGAAAACCCAGTTTGGCGGCAAAACGTACCGCGCGCAGCATACGCACCGGGTCCTCGCGGTAGCGCTGCACTGGATCGCCGATCAGGCGTATCCAGCCCGCCTGTAAGTCTTCCAGACCGCCGGCGTAATCGACCACCGAAAAATCGGCGATGTTGTAATAGAGGGAGTTGATGGTGAAATCACGGCGCCAGGCGTCTTCCTCTACGGTGCCGTAGATGTTGTCGCGCATGATGCGCCCGTTTTCGATGTGCAGATCTTCGCCGGGGGCCTCGCCTTCTTCCTCGCCGGGGACAGGCAGGGCGCGAAACGTGGCGACCTCGATGATATCCCTGCCGAAACGGACATGCGCCAGACGGAAACGGCGCCCGATCAGGTGGCAACTGCGGAACAGTTCCTTTATTTCTTCAGGCCGGGCATTGGTGGCGACGTCGAAATCCTTCGGTTCCCGCCCCAACAGCATGTCGCGCACGCCGCCGCCGACCAGATAGGCCTGATAGCCGGACTCCTTCAGGCGGTACAGCACCTTCAGGGCGCTATCGCTGATATTTGCGCGCGAGATGGTGTGCTCAGCGCGGGGTATGATTCTGGGCGTGCTTATGGTTTCCCTGCCTTTTCCGTAGCAACTCGAATGAAATAGTCTTGAGCAATCGCGATTAGCGCGTATAATACCACTTCTTTCGCTCAATGGCGCATCAGCCCACGCTCCCTTCGTCTAGAGGCCCAGGACATTGCCCTCTCACGGCAGTAACAGGGGTTCGAATCCCCTAGGGAGCGCCAATTTTTCGACCGGTTATTCGTTGTCATTTGCCTTCGATCATTGCGGATAATGGGCAGCACAAGAATGACAAAAACCCACGACCTCACAGACCGCATTGCCAAACTACGCGATGAAATCAATTATCACAATCACCGCTATTACGTCCTCGATGCCCCCGTCATTTCCGATGCCGAATACGACCGGCTGCTGCGCGAGCTTCAGCAATTGGAGGCGGCACACCCCGAACTGATCACACCGGATTCACCCACCCAGCGCGTGGGCGCAAAGCCGCTGAAGGAATTCGGCGAGGTGCGCCATGCCATCCCGATGATCTCGCTGGACAACGCCTTCAGCGACGAAGATATCCACGACTGGGACCGGCGGGTGCGTCAGGGGCTGGGCGCATCCCATGCCGTGGACTACACCGCCGAGCCGAAATTCGACGGCGTCTCGATCAGCCTGCGCTATGAAAACGGCCTGCTGGTGCGGGCTGGCACGCGCGGCGACGGCACGACCGGCGAGGATGTGACCGCCAATGTGCGCACCATCAGGACCGTGCCGCTGCGCCTGTTGAGCGAGGGCTGGCCGGAGGTGCTGGAGGTGCGCGGCGAG
>SBBG01000149.1 GCA_005240065.1 Gammaproteobacteria bacterium
ATTCGCCAGCCTGGAATACCACCAGCATCACGTAGAAGGTAAGAAAGTCGAAAACCGAACTGACCGGCCCTACCACCAGCATGAAATTGCGGATGAACTTCATGTCCCAGCGACGCGGGCGGTTCAGGTATTCCTCATCGACCTCGTCCTTGGGAATAGGCACTTCGGAAATGTCATACAGCAGATTATTGAGCAGAATCTGCACCGGCAGCATGGGCAGGAACGGCAGAAACAGCGATGCTCCGGCCATGCTGAACATGTTGCCGAAGTTGGAGCTGGTGCCCATCATGATGTATTTCATGATATTGCCGAAGGTGCGCCGCCCTTCCAGAACGCCTGCATAGAGCACACCCAGGTCGTGCTCCAGCAGGATCATATCCGCCGCCTCCTTGGCCACATCCACGGCGCCGTCCACGGAGATGCCGATATCCGCCGAGTGCAATGAGGGCGCATCGTTGATGCCATCGCCGAGATATCCTACGGTGTGACCGCGACGCTTCAAGGCGAGAATCACGCGATCCTTCTGGGCGGGGGTGACGCGGCAAAAGAGATTCACCGTTTCCACCTGCGCCTGGAGCGCCGAATCGTCCATGTGCTGAAGTTCCGCCCCGGTCAGAATCCCCGTGACCGGCAAGTCCAACTGCGCGCAAATGTACTGGGTGACGTGCTCGTTGTCGCCGGTGACGATCTTGACCGCAACCCCGCTTCCCGCCAGTGCCGCCAAGGCCGGCGCGGCGCTGGTTTTGGGCGGATCGAGAAAGGCGGCAAAACCGGCGAAGACCAGTTCAGTTTCGTCGTCCACCACGGCATGGGGATGATCGAGCCCCACCCGCCGCCAGGCGATGCCCAACACCCGGAAGCCTTCCTGTCCCAGGCGATCGAATTGCGCCTGGACACGCGCCAGGGCGGCATCGTCCATGGGACACAGGTTTTCCGGGTTGTCGCCTTCATAGTGCGTGGAGAGGCGCAGGATGTCCTCGGGCGCGCCTTTCACCACCAGCAGCCGCGCACCACCATTCTCCACCAGCACCGACACCCGCCGCCGCTCGAAGTCGAAAGGCACTTCGTCGATCTTGCGCCAGCGGCTCACGTCGATCTCGCTGTGGTCGAGAATCGCGTCATCGAGCGGGCTTTTCAGCCCCGTCTCGAAAAAACTGTTTACATAAGCCAGCTCCAGCACCCGCTCGCTGTCCCGGCCCAGCGCATCGAGGTGGCGCTCCAGACGGATGCGCGCCTCGGTAAGGGTGCCGGTCTTGTCGGTGCACAGCACATCCATGCTGCCGAGATTCTGGATAGAGGGCAGCCGCTTCATGATCACCTTCTTGCGCGCCATGCGCAACGCACCACGGGCAAGCGTCACCGACACCACCATGGGCAACAGCTCGGGCGTCAGCCCCACCGCCAGCGCCACGGCAAACAAAAAGGATTCCAGCAATGGCTTGTGGGAAAAGGTATTGACCAGCAACACAAAGAGCACCAGCAAAATGGTGAGGCGCATGATCAGCATGCCAAACTGCTGGGTGCCCTGCTCAAAGGCGGTGGGCGGCGCCCTGGCGGTGAGCGTATCTGCGATTTCACCCAGCGCGGTCGCAGAGCCGGTGCGGCACACCACCATTTTGGCGCTGCCGCTGATGACGGCAGTGCCCATGAATACAACATTGCTGGCATCGCCAATGTCCGCCGTGGCATCGCCGATCTCGCCGGGGCGTTTTTCCACCGGATACGGCTCGCCGGTCAGCAACGCCTGCTTGACAAAAAAATCCCTGGCCTCCAGGAGGCGCCCATCGGCCGGGATCAAATCACCCGCCACGAGCAGCACCACATCTCCCGGCACCAGACTATCCATGGCGACATCCATGGGCTGACCGTCACGCAGCACGCTGGCGCGCACCGCCACCTCATTCTTGAGCTGTTCCGCCGCCTGTCCGGCGCGATATTCCTGAATAAAATCCAGCATCACGCTCATCAGCACAATGGCGCTGATAATGAAGAAACTCGTCACATCCCCCGTGAAGGCGGAGACGGCGCTGGCGGCGAGCAGGAGAATCACCAGTGGATTGCGGAAGCGTGAGAGGAATTGCAGGATCAGCGCACGCTCGCGATGGACGTGCAACACGTTCGGACCAAACCGCTCCAGACGCGCGGCAGCCTCGGAGTTGCTCAATCCGCCCGGAGTTGCGCCAAGATCGGACAACAGTGAAGCAACCGGTCGCGCCCAGCAGAAATTGGCCGCCGTATCCTGGGTGTCAGTGGGCATGAAATGGCATTTTCATAATCATTGATCGAGTAGATTATCCGAGGCCAAGGGCGGAAACCATCACTGGTGGTTTTCCTCGATTAGTCA
Source organism: Gammaproteobacteria bacterium (assembly GCA_005240065.1). Lineage (GTDB taxonomy): Bacteria > Pseudomonadota > Gammaproteobacteria > Ga007554 > SBBG01. The sequence continues at coordinate 2,345 of SBBG01000149.1, forward strand.
AGACAATGCAGGCAACATTATCGCCGCTTGATTTCCCCGCCGTGCGGCGGGGCGTTGACACAAACTACCCTTCGGTAGGCGGCGGCAGGGAAGGATGAATCTTGCGCAGTTTGCGTTTTTTGTAGAGGCGAAACAGGGCGGATATAGGACCCGACAGGGCGTACACCAGGAAGACGCCAAACAGCATGACGGGCGGACTGAGGGAGATGAAAACGAAAATCAGCATCACCAGCACCACCGCGATGAAGGGCACCTTGTTTTTCAGGTCGAGGTCTTTGAAACTGAGATAATGGATGTTGCTGACCATCAGCACGCCTGCCGCCACGGTCAGGAATAAGGCGGCGATGGCAAGCTGCTTGCCGGCCAGACCGTAGTCATGGCACACCCAGACCATGCCGGCGATCAACCCTGCGGCGGCGGGACTGGCCAAGCCTTGGAAATAACGCTTGTCCACCTTACCGACCCGGGTGTTGAAGCGCGCCAGACGCAACGCGGCGCCCGCGGCATAGATAAACGCCGCCAGCCAGCCGAGTTTGCCCAGGCCGGACAAGGCCCACACATACACAACCAGCGCGGGAGCAAGGCCGAACGAGACCATGTCGGCCAGGCTGTCATACTCCTTGCCGAAATCGCTTTGGGTGTTGGTGAGGCGAGCGATGCGGCCATCGATGCCGTCCATGATCATGGCGATGAACACCGCCACCGCCGCCGGTTCGAAAAGCCCTTTCATCGCCGCCACGATGGCGTAGAAACCCGCGAACAGCCCCCCCGTCGTGAAGAGGTTGGGCAGCAGATAGATGCCACGGCGGCGGGGGGGTGTTTCGCGGCTGTCAGGTAATTCTTCTTCTGTCACAGGGTTGCCCTTGTATTCCCTCACCCTGCCCTCTCCCCGGCAGGGAGAAGGTACGGAACGCAGAGTGCGCCGCGCGCATCACAAGGATGGTGCGTGCGGCGTACCCTGCAAAACCTTCCCCGCCGGTGGGCCGCCGATCAATTTTTGGATTGATCGACGATCTTGTTGGCCTTGATCCAAGGCATCATGTCGCGCAGTCTGGCGCCAACGGTTTCGATCGGGTGCTCACGGCCGATGCGGCGCTTGGCCTTCAGGGTAGCGGCGCCAGCCTGGTTTTCCAGGATGAACTCGCGCGCGAACTCGCCGGTCTGGATTTCCTTGAGGATGCGTTTCATCTCCGCCTTGGTCTGCTCGGTGACGACGCGCGGACCACGGGTGAGATCGCCGTATTCGGCGGTGTTGGAGATGGAATAGCGCATGTTGGCGATGCCGCCCTCGTACATCAGATCGACGATCAGCTTGAGTTCGTGCAGGCACTCGAAATAAGCCATCTCGGGGGCGTAGCCCGCTTCCACCAGCGTTTCGAATCCGGCCTGCACCAGCGCCGTGGCGCCGCCGCACAGCACCGCCTGCTCGCCGAACAGGTCGGTCTCGGTCTCTTCGCGGAAGTTGGTCTCGATGATGCCGGCGCGGCCGCCGCCATTGGCGCTGGCGTAGGACAGCGCGATGTCTTTGGCCTTGCCGGAGGCGTTGCGGTGCACGGCGATCAGACTGGGCACGCCGCCGCCCTGGGTGTAGGTGGAGCGCACCAGATGGCCGGGGCCTTTGGGCGCGATCATGATCACGTCGAGATCGGCGCGCGGCTCGATCTGGCCGAAATGGATGTTGAAGCCGTGTGCGAAAGCCAGCGCCGCGCCCTGCTTGATATTCGGCTCGATCGACTCACGGTACAGCCGGGCCTGATGCTCGTCGGGAGCGAGAATCATCACCACGTCGGCGCTCTTCACAGCCTCCTCGATGCTCTTGACGTTGAGACCGGCATTCTTCGCCTTGGTCTCGGAGGGTGAACCGGAACGCAGCCCGACCACCACATCGACGCCGGAATCTTTCAGATTGTTCGCATGGGCATGGCCCTGCGAACCATAACCGATGATCGCCACCTTCTTGTCGCGGATGATGGACAGGTTGGCGTCTTTGTCGTAATAGATATTCATAATATTTTCCTTAGCTTGAAGAACGAATTTAAACCAATAACGTAACTTGCGCGGTGCGTGGGACGCACCCTGCATGTTTATAAATGCAAGCTTTTCTCGCCGCGAGCAATGCCGGAAACACCGGAGCGCACCGTTTCCAGGATCTTGGTCTCGCCTATCGCCTGAATGAAGGCATCCAGCTTGTCGCCGGTACCCGTTAATTCAACGGTGTAGGTGCTGGCTGTCACGTCGATGATGTGGCCGCGGAAGATATCGACCAGGCGTTTGAGTTCTTCGCGTCCGTCACCGACCGCGCGCAGCTTGATCAGCATCATCTCGCGTTCGAGGTGCGGCCCTTCGGTCAGATCCATGATCTTGACCACATCGACCAGCTTGTTCAACTGCTTGGTGATCTGCTCGATGACATCGTCCGAGCCGCGCGTCACCAGCGTCATGCGCGACAGAGAAGGGTCTTCCGTGGGCGCGACGGTGAGCGATTCTATGTTGTAGCCGCGCGCCGAGAACAGACCGGCCACACGCGACAGGGCGCCGGATTCATTTTCCAGAAGTATCGAAATGATATGCCGCATGATCAGGCCAACTCTCTTTCTGGCGATAAGTGCATTTCGTGGTGCCCCTTGCCTTGGGCGATCATCGGGTAGACATTTTCGGTCTGATCGGTGATGAAGTCCAGGAACACCAGGCGGTCCTTGAGTTTGAAGGCCTCGCGCAGCGCCCCCTCGACATCGACGGGTTTCTCGATGCTCATACCGACATGGCCGTAAGCCTCGGCCAGCTTCACGAAGTCCGGCAAGGCCTCCATGTATGACATCGCATAGCGGCCTTCATAGAAGAACTCCTGCCACTGGCGCACCATGCCCATGTAGCGGTTATTGAGATTGACGATCTTGATCGGCAGGCCATACTGGCGGCAGGTGGACAGCTCCTGGATGCACATCTGGATGCTGGCCTCGCCGGTGACGCACGCCACCACGTCGTTGGGGTGGGCGAGCTGGGCGCCCATCGCGGCGGGAAGTCCGAAACCCATCGTGCCCAAACCGCCCGAATTTATCCAGCGGTAGGGTTTGTCGAACTTGTAGAATTGCGCCGCCCACATCTGGTGCTGCCCGACATCGGAGGTGATGAAGGCATCGCCTCCCGTGACCTCATACAGCTTTTCCAGCACGAACTGCGGTTTGATCAAGGGGCTCTGGCGATCGTATTTGAGGCAGTTGACCGCCCGCCACTCGCTGATCTGATCCCACCATGCCGCCAGCGCCGTCTGATCCGGTTTGCGCAGATCCTCCTTGAGGAGGCGGATCATGTCCTTCAGCACATGATCGACATCACCGACGATCGGCACATGCACCTTGACACTCTTGGAGATCGAGGACGGATCGATGTCGATATGGATGATCTGCGCTTCGGGGCAGAAATATTCGACCTTGCCCACCACCCGGTCGTCGAAACGCGCGCCGATAGCGATCAGCACATCGCAGTGGTGCATGGCCATATTGGCTTCGTAGGTGCCGTGCATACCCAGCATGCCAAGGAACTGCCTGTCGGTCGCCGGATAACCACCCAGCCCCATCAAGGTGTTGGTGATCGGATAGCCGAGCGACCGGGCGAATTCGGTCAGCGACTCCGCTGCGCGGCTCCAGATCACCCCGCCGCCGGTATAAATCATTGGGCGCTTGGCGGACAACAGCAGGTCCACTGCTTTTTTGATCTGCCCGGGATGACCTTTCACCACCGGATTATAGGAACGGATGGCGATATCCTCGGGATAGCGATACTCGGCCCGCTGCATCGTGACATCCTTCGGCACATCCACGACCACTGGCCCGGGCCGCCCAGTGGTGGCGAGATAGAACGCCTTTTTGATGGTCGCCGTCAGATCTTTCACGTCTTTCACGAGGAAGTTGTGCTTGACGCAAGGGCGGGTGATGCCGACCGAATCCACTTCCTGGAAAGCGTCACTGCCGATCGCCCAGGTGTGCACCTGACCGGTGATGATGACCATGGGAATGGAATCCATGTACGCGGTGGCGATGCCGGTGATGGCGTTGGTGGCTCCGGGGCCGGAGGTGACCAGCACCACACCCGGCTTGCCCGTCGAGCGCGCATAACCGTCGGCGGCATGGGTCGCGCCCTGTTCGTGGCGCACCAGAATGTGCTTGACATCCTGCTGCTGGTACAGCGCGTCATAGATGTACAACACCGCCCCGCCGGGGTAGCCAAACACATATTCGACGCCCTCGTCCTTCAAGCAATGGACAAGTATCTCGGCACCGGTCAACTCCACGTCGTTATCTCCGCTAAATTAAAAAAAACTGCCCCTGTGACAAGGCACTAGCCACGGGCGGCCTGTTGCATTTGTCTTATTAGCCCGATAATCAATTCATCTGCTTTTCCAGCTTTTCTTCCGGCGTAGGATGCGCCGCGCACCATCCGTGCAGTGCGTGAGACACACCCTACGAAAGACGGGGCAATACGACTTATTTTATCGCCGGCTTAATAAAAGCTAAAATTAGAAGCTAATTATAATGCGGCGCGCGGTCTAGGGATAGTCATGGAAACAAGCCATTGCCTGACCTTCTAAAGGTCTTTGAGGAGCAAAAACCATGTAAAAAGTATTTCATTCAAGGTATCTGGACAGGAAATCCTCTGTTTTCTGCCATGCCTCGTCAGCCAAAACCTTGCTGTAACTCTTGTTTGCCGGGTTGGTGAATCCGTGATCGGCGTCGAACTGGACAATGCTCAACGGGACACCTGCCTCGCGCATGGCATCCTCGAAAGCGGCCACCTTAGCGGGACTGATCCACGCATCGCGTTTGCCGAAAATACCCAATACCGGGTTGCTCGCGCTCAGGGTACGCAATGCCTTGAGATTGGTATTGAGAGGACCATAATAGATGATCGTGGCTGCCACGGCCTCCGGGTCTTGCAGAGCGGCCCAGAGGGCCTGGCCGCCGCCGTAATCCCAACCGAAAGCCGCGATCTTGCGCCCCGGTGCCTTGAGATAGTCCACACCGGCCTTGAGATCGGCATTGGCGGACTCCTGATCAATGGAGGTCATAATGCGGGTGGCCAGCGCCGGATCGTTCGAATACCGGCCATCGTAAAGATCGATCGCCAAGGCGCGATAACCCAGCCCGGCAAAGCGATCCGCCCAGTTTCTGGCGTGTTCACCAAGACCACGGCGATCATGAATGATGAGGATGCCTCGCTTGGCATCCTCCGGGCCGGATACATAGGCATCAAAAGTGGTGCCATAGGCGGTGCTCAATACGATCGCCTTGCCCCCGGCGGGCGGCCGGTCTAACACTTGATCGGCGGCGTGCAGCAGGCATGACGACAAACCCAGGAGGATCAACGTGGCGATACGAACACAGCACCGGAACATTCCAATCCCCTCAGCCTGATGGATAAGGAATTAAAATACCCTGAAATCGGGACAAAAAAAAGCCTGGGCGCTCAGAGCAGCCCAGGCCAATACTGGATGACAGACAGTGGCTTGGGGTGGGGG
>SBBG01000057.1 GCA_005240065.1 Gammaproteobacteria bacterium
ATACGTGCCCATGCCCGCCACACCGTGCACCGGCAGCACGCTGGTGAGGTCGCCCGCGATCACCCCCATCAGCGCCGCGGCGGCCGATACGTCGACAAACAGCGACAGCACCCAGGCAAACACGCCCAGTTTCACCCCCCAGGTGATCACCGTCCAGGCCCACGAGCGCCAGAAGGCGCGCGGCGTTTGCGGCAGACTGCCCAAGGTCTTTTTCAGCACGCCGCGCCGCCGGGTGGTATGCGACTGCCCGTTCAACGCCTTCAGCCATCGCCCACCGCCCCGGAACAGGGCGGGCGGCAACAGCATCCATGCCAGCAGCAGCGCCAGCATGAGCGGCACGCTCCAGGCGAACATCGCCACCAGTGCGCATGCGCCCAGCGTGTGCAGATCCAGGATGCGGAACCATAACAGCGCGGGCACCGAACGTATCACCGGTATATCGAAATGGCGCGCCATCAATACCGGAAAACTCAGCTCGCCGGTACGCATCGGCAGCAGATTGTTGAGCAGATTGTGTTGCAGCATCACCTTGAAGCACACACCGAACGCCCCGCGCATCTCGTCGCGGAAATAATCGTACTGGCGCACCGCGCGTGTCCAATAACTGACGAACACCAGCGCCACAGCGGCGATTATTTGGCTGACCGGCAACATCTTCCACGGCGCAAGCAGCCGCGCCCAACCGAAATAGACCTCGACAAAGATCACAAACACGCCAAAGACCACCACCCCCATGACACGTTGCACATGAGGATGGCTCCATAAGGCGCGAAACGACAAGGAGTTTGTTTTCACGGCTGCCAGTATACCCGGAATACGGCAAATTCATCGCCCGAAAGGATGGTGCGCTCTTTGCATTCCCCAGGTATACCGTCGGATTTGTTGTGCAGTTCATCCGCCAGAAACGCCGGCTCCCCGCTCACCGGCGCCTAATTCTCAATCGACCGGGAAATTTTAGGGATGGACAGTGTCATGTTCGATTTCTTGCTTGAAGTCACGGTGATCTCGTTTGCCTTCGGCGGCGTCGTAGGCGCAGCGGTGGCGCTCAGCCTTCAGCCAAAGAAGAAGGTCGTCGAAGAAACCGCGAAACAGGAAGCCGAGGATGTGGTGTAGCGCGGGGCTTATCCTGTCCCCTGATGCCGATTTTTCAACGCCACATAATGCGCCGCTGAATACTCGAAATACGCCCGCTCATCCTCGGTGAGCGGGCGCACCTTTTTCACCGGGCTGCCCAGCCACAGATAGCCGCTCTCCAGCTCCTTGCCCGGCGGCACCAGGCTGCCCGCGCCAAGCAGTACCCGCGAGCGGATGATCGCGCCATCCAGCACGACCGAGCCCATTCCGATCAAGACATGATCCTCCACCGTGCAACCGTGCAGGATGACGCGATGCCCCACCGTCACATCGCTGCCGATGATCGTCGGGTGACCGCCTGGCGTGAAGCGATTGGCTTGCGTCACATGCAACACCGAACCATCCTGAATGTTCGTGCGCGCCCCGATCACGATCCGGTGCACATCCCCCCGTGCCACCGCCATCGGCCACAACGACGCGTCTTCGCCGATGGTCACATCACCGACCACCAGCGCCGTATCGTCGATGAATACGCCTCCGGCGATGGAGGGGGAAATATTTTGAAAAGTGCGTATGGTCATGGGGTAATGGTGCGGATATTTGAAAGGATTGGCAAGAGAGATAGTATAGGGAATTGAAAACAACAGGTCATGTATCCATTAATATCCTGCGCACCGGCCCGAACGAACGCCGGTGCACCGGCGACACGCCCAGCCGCTCCAGCGCCTCGACATGCGCCTTCACGGGATACCCCTTGTGTACGGCAAAACCATAGCCCGGATAACGGCCATCCAGCTCGACCATCTCCGCATCGCGCGCCACCTTGGCGATGATCGACGCCGCGCTGATGACGGGCACGGTCTGATCGCCCTTTATCACCGTTTCGACGGAACACGCCAAGCGGGGCGCCTTATTGCCGTCGACCAGCGCGTGATGGGGCGCAACCGGCAGCGCCGCCACCGCGCGTTGCATCGCCAGCAGACTGGCTTGTAAAATATTCAGCGCATCGATCTCTTCCACCTCCGCCCGCCCCAGCGCCCAGGCCAGCGCCTTGTCACGAATCTCGGTGTCGAGCGCCTCGCGGCGTTTTTCAGTCAAAACCTTGGAATCCGCCAGACCGGCGATGGAACGATCGGGATCGAAAATCACCGCCGCCGCAATCACCGGACCGGCGAGCGGGCCACGGCCGGCTTCGTCGATACCTGCCAGGAGATACCCCAAACTCATGATTCGACCATACTGTGGTGCGACTTGCTACGCGCCAGTTCAATGACAGCTTCTGCTGCCTGATAATCCGCGCCCTGACGCAAGGCGGTGTGTATCTCCGCAAAAATTTCGCGCAACGATGCAGCGCATTCCGGCCGCTCCAGATAGTCCAGTATTGCCTGGCCCAGACTCTCCGGCGTGACGGCATCCTGAATGAATTCCGGGACGACGGGCTTGCTGGCCAGCAGGTTGGGCAGCGCAAAGTGTGAAATTCTCACCAACCGTTTCGCCAGCCAGTAGGTGAAGGGGGCGACGCGATAGGCCATCACCATCGGACGTTTCAACAGCATCGCTTCCAGCGTGGCGGTGCCGGAGGCGAGCAGCACGGCGTCGGCGGCGGCCATGGCCTCGCGCGAACGGCCTTCGATGACGGTAACGGGTAGATCGGGCGCGACGGCATTGAGGGTCTGGCTGAAGCGCTCACGGGTCGCCGCGGTTGCAAGAGGAACGACGAAGCGCAGGCCGGGCCGCCGTTGCGCGCACCATGCGGCGGCGCGGATGAATGACTCGGCGAGGAAATTGATTTCGGTCATGCGGCTGCCCGGCAGCAAAGCCACGATCTCACCTTGCGCGGGCAATCCCAGCGCGGCGCGGGGTGGCTGCTTGTCGCTGACGGGCGGAATCATCTCCGCCAGCGGATGGCCGACGAAGCGTACCGGCACATGATGCTCCTCATAAAAACGGGCTTCGAAGGGAAACAGCGTCAGCATCAGGTCGATAGATCGGGCGATCTTGCGGATGCGGTATTGCCGCCATGCCCACACCGAAGGACTGACGTAATGAACGACGGGTATTCCCGCCTCTTTCAGTTTACGTTCCAGCCCGAGGTTGAAGTCGGGCGCGTCGATGCCGACGAATACGTCCGGCGGATTGTCGATGAAATGGCGCACCAGGCTGGCGCGCATGGCGTACAACTCGCGGAAACGTCCCAGCACTTCGACGATGCCCATCACCGACAGCCGTTCCATCGGATACAGCGCATCGCAACCCTGCGCGATCATCGCCGGGCCGCCGATGCCTTCGATCACGGCCTCGGGAAAACGCTCCCTGATGGCGCGAATCAACCCCGCCCCGAGCAAGTCCCCCGACGCCTCGCCTGCCACGATGCCGACACGGATCATCCACCCCCTCCCTACGACATCAACCTGCGCCGCAACAACACCGTGGCCAGCCAGAAGGCGGCCGAGGCGTAAAGCAGCGGCACCAGCAGGTGCGACAGGACATCATGGAGAGGCTGTCCGGTCATGAGCGGGCGCACGATCTCCACGGCATGGGACAAAGGCAGCAGTTGCGCGCCGATCTGCACCGCGCGCGGCACGCCCTCCAGAGGGAAGAATACGCCGCTGACCAGGAATAGCGGGGTGATAACCAGCGTGAAGTAGTAGATGAAGAAGTCGTAGCTCTTGGCCAGGGCGGTCACCACCAGCGCCATCGCGCCGAAACACAGGCCGGTGACGAACACCACCGGCAGCACCCACAGCGCCTGCCAATCGTGCACCGCACCGAGCAACGCGGCAACGATGAGAATGGGCGCGGCGCTGATCAGGCTCTTGGTGGCGGTCCAGACGATTTCGCCGAGGATGATGTCTTCAATGGCGAGCGGCGCGGCGAGCATGCCGCCCCAGGTGTTCTGCACCGCCATGCGCGTATAGGCGGAATACAATCCCTCGAAAGTGGCGGTATTCATGGCGCTGGCGCAGACGATGCCGGAGGCCAGAAATACCACGTAGGGCAAACCCTTCACTTCGCCGACGAAGCCGCCCAGACCATAGCCCAGGGCGAGCAGATACAGCAGCGGCTCGCCGAAGTTACCGATCAGTGCCGGGGCGGAGAGCTTGCGCCATACCCGCAGATTGCGCCGCCAGACGGGCAGCCAGCGGCTGGTCATTCGCGCAACTCCTTGCCGGTCAGCTTGAGAAACACGTCCTCCAGATTGGCGTGGCGGTGCATGAAGCGCAGCTCGGGCCGGCGGCTCAGGGCGTCCAGCAGCGGGCGATCGTCCACCGTGTAGCAGAACACCGTCTCGCCGACACGCTCGCCGCGCCGTACCAGGGCATGACCGATGCCGTCGTACCACGCATCCACGCCGGGGCCGTGGATTTCCACCACATGCGGCTCGATATGCTGGCGAATCAGCTCGGCGGGGCTGCCAGTGACGAGCACGCGGCCGTTGTCGATGATCATCAGCCGGTCGCAGAGACGCTCGGCCTCTTCCATGTAGTGAGTGGTGAGGATCAATGTCTTGTCCTGGCCAAGCAGGGCACGCAGCCGCTGCCAGATGAGTTGGCGAGCCTGGGGGTCGAGGCCGGTGGTCGGTTCATCGAGGATCAGCAGATCGGGATCGTTGATCAGCGCCCGCGCCAGCGTGAGGCGGCGCTTCATACCGCCGGACAGGGTACCAATGCCCGCGCCGGCCTTGGCCTCCAGCGCGGCGAAAGCCAGCAGGTCATCGATGCGCCGGCTCAGTTGCGGGCCGCGCAGACCAAAGTAGCTGGCGTAGGTGATGAGGTTCTCCACCACGGTGAAGTCAGGATCGAGATTGTCCTGTTGCGGCACCACACCCAGCCGCGCACGCATCTCGCGCGCCTGTTGCGGAATGGCGTGACCCAGCACGCGCAGCTCGCCCGCATCGGGCGGCGTAGCGCCCATCAGCATGCGCAGCGTGGTGGTCTTGCCCGCGCCGTTGGGGCCGAGCAGACCGAAGCACTCGCCGCGATACACGGAAAAGTCGATACCACCGACGGCAGTTTGTGCGCCATAGTGTTTGGTGAGACCGCAGGCCTCGACGACCACGTCCATAATCATATTGTTATTCAACGAGCGCGGGGGGCGTTCCACGCACCCCATGGAAATGAATGGTGCGCACGGCGCACCCTACTGATCACAGGATTTCCTATATCCTCAACCGTTCCACCACCCGGCCGTGGCGCAGATGCTCCTCGATGATCTCGTCGATGTCGTCCTTGTCCACATAGGTATACCAAACCTCCTCGGGATAGACGACGATCACCGGCCCCTCGGCACAGCGATCAAGGCAACCTGCGTTGTTGATGCGCACGGCGCCCTTACCGGACAGCCCCAGCTCCTTGATGCGCGCCTTGGCGTAGTCGCGCATTCCCTGGGCATCATGATCCTGACAGCAGGCGGTACCGTCCTCGCGTTTGTTGATGCAGAAAAAGACATGATGGTTGTAGTAGGACATATTCAAGTGATGAGTTTCCAGTAGCGAGTCGCGAGTTAAAAGCATATCATAGACAGGCCCTTATACTCCGCATCTTTGGCCGCTGTTCCTTGACACTCGCCACTCCCCACTCGCTACTGAAACAAACCGATCTCTGCGTGAAATGCGGCCTGTGCCTGCCGCATTGCCCAACGTATGTCAAAACACGCGACGAGGGCAACTCGCCGCGTGGGCGTATTGCGCTGATCGAGGGGCTGGCAAAGGGGCGGCTGACACCCACACCGCGCCTTGAGGAACATCTGAACACTTGTCTGACCTGCCGCGCCTGCGAGAAGGTGTGCCCCTCCGGCGTGCGCTACGGCGCGATCATCGACGCAGGAAGGGCGCTGATCCATAGTGGACGCGAACCCTCCGCACTGACAAAGCTGGTCACCAACAAACCGTTGCTGCGTCTCGCAAGCCGGGCGCTGCGCGTCTACCAGCGCTCCGGGGCGCAGGCCCTGGCGCGGGCCAGCGGTCTGCTGCGGTTCGGTGGCGCAGACCGGCTGGATAGTTTGCTGCCCCCCCTATCACCACCTCCGATGTGGCGGGAATACTACCCGCCTTCGGGCAAACAGCGTGGCGAGGTGACGCTGTTCACCGGTTGCATCGCGGAGGTGACGGACACGGTGACGCTACACGCGGCGATCCGGCTGCTCACCGCTTGCGGCTACGGCGTGCATGTGCCACGCGCGCAGGTGTGCTGCGGAGCGCTGTACCAGCACGACGGCTTTCCCGAACAGGCGCGCCGGCTCGCCGGACAAAACCTCGCCGCATTCTCGGCCTTGAAGGTGGATGCCGTGATCTCCACCGTCAGCGGCTGCGGCGCGCAGCTTGCCGAGTACGAGCAGTTGCTGGCGGAGAACGAACAGAGCCGCCACTTCGCACGCTCGGTACAGGACATCAGCCAGTTCCTGGCGGGCATCGACTGGCCGGAAAACATCACCTTCGCTCCGCTCCACCAGCGGGTGGCGATACACGAGCCCTGCACCCTGCGCAACGTCCTGGGTCAGCAGACTCACCCCTACACCTTGCTGCGCAAGATCCCCGGCATCGAGCCGGTCGCCCTGCCCGGCAACGCACAATGCTGCGGCGCGGCGGGAACGTACATGATCACCCAACCCGCGCTGGCCGACACCCTGCGCAATGACAAACTGGCCGCACTCGACACCAGCGGCGCGGATATTCTGGTCAGCTCGAATATCGGTTGTGCACTCCATCTGGCAGCGGGGATACGCGAAAGCGGAAAACCCGTCGAGGTATTGCATCCCGTGGCACTGCTGGCAAGGCAGTTAGGCAACGGCCCTGACAGTAAAGGAAACACTCCATGACATGTGTCATCTACAAATCGCTGAAAAAACCGGACACTTATTTGTATATCGAACGGGAAAACGACTTCACCCGCGTCCCGGAAGGGCTGCTGCAATTACTCGGACGGCTGGAATTCGTGATGAACCTCGATCTGACACGCGGACGCAAACTGGCACAGGCTGATGCGAACGAAGTACGCCGCCAACTGGATGCGCAGGGTTATTACTTGCAAATGCCGCAAAAAGAGGTGACACCAAAGGTTGTACACTAAAAAATCACTTGTACCTTACCCCTCGGCTCTTGTATCTTTTTTTCATGCGCCACTACACACCTATCGATCACTTGTTCATCAACCTCGACCATGCGGTTCGCACCGTATTCGGCAAACCGCAGCTCACCGAGCGGCCCAATCCCGCCGACGACCGTGAAGAGGCCGCGCTTTCTGAACAAGAAAGCGCGCTGGCGGCGCGCCTGATGCGCGTCAACCATGCCGGCGAGGTGTCGGCACAGGCGCTTTATCAAGGACAGGCTCTGACAGCGAAGCTACCGCAGGTACGGGAGAAAATGGAGCGCGCGGCGCTGGAGGAAAACGATCATCTCGCCTGGTGCGAGCAACGCCTCGATGAACTGGGCAGCCACACCAGCCTGTTGAACCCGGCCTGGTATGCCGGATCATTCGCCATCGGCGCATTAGCTGGCGTGGCGGGCGACAAATGGAGCCTGGGGTTCGTGGCGGAGACCGAACATCAGGTCATCAAGCACCTTGAAGAACATCTGCACCGCCTGCCGCTGGCGGATGAAAGAAGCCGCGCGATACTCGAACAGATGAAGGACGACGAAACCCATCACGCCACCACCGCCCTGCAAGCGGGCGGCGCGGCGCTACCGTGGCCGATCAGAAAAATGATGAAACTGACATCGAAAGTGATGACACGGACGGCGTATTGGATCTGATCCTACACTTCTGAATGGTGCGCACAGCGCACCCTACACTTTCAAGCCCTTCTTCAGATTCCGCCCGTAGAAGATTTCCGCCATTTCACGGCGCAGCGATTTCTTGATTTTCTTGCTTTCGCTGGGCAGCAGATCCTTCTGGCCGGTGCCAAACAGGTAGTTTTCCAGATCGAACTCCTTCAGAATCATCTTGGTGTGAAAGATGTTTTCCTGATAGACGTTGACGTCGATCATCTGGTAACGCTCCTGGGTATCCCCGGACAGATAGTTCTGGATCGAGTTAATCTTGTGATCGATGAACAGCTTCTTGCCCTTCACATCACGCGTAAAACCGCGCACACGGTAATCCATGATGACGATATCGGACTCGAAGCTGTGAATGAGATAATTGAGCGCCTTGAGCGGCGAGATGCGTCCGCAGGTGGAGACATCGATATCGGCGCGGAAGGTGCTGATGCCGCTGGCCGGGTGGCTTTCAGGATAGGTGTGGACGGTGATGTGACTCTTGTCGAGGTGCGCGACCACGGCATCCGGCAGCGGGCCGGGCGCTTCGGTGTTGGATAGATCCTTGGCCGCGATCGGCTCCTCGGAGATGAGCATGGTGACGCTCGCCCCCTGCGGATCATAATCCTGGTGGGCAATATTGAGGATGTTGGCGCCAATGATGTTTGACACATCGGTGAGAATCTGCGTCAGCCGCTCGGCGTTGTAGGCCTCGTCGATATATTCGATATATTCACGGCGCTGCTTGGGCGTCTTGGCGTAACAAATGTCGTAGATATTGAAACTGAGCGACTTGGTCAGATTGTTAAAGCCCTGGAGCTTGAGCTTTTTGAGCGGCTTCACCACATTCATATCCTCCCGCGATGGGAAAAACAATAGGCCGACGCACATCGCGCGGGAGCACCCCGTCTGCGCCAAGCAACCTAAAACGGCGTATTATGCACTATTTTCGCTACCCTTTGTCAGAAAATAACATCGCATGATGCCCCCCCCTATCGCGGGCGCTTTGCCCCCTCGCCCACCGGCCCGCTTCACTTCGGCTCCATCGTCGCCGCCATGGGCAGCTACCTTCAGGCGCGCAGCCTGCGCGGCGAATGGCTGGTGCGCATCGAAGACATCGATCCGCCGCGCGAGATGCCAGGCGCCGCGGATGCCATTCTGTACAGTCTGGAACGCTTGGGTTTAGAGTGGGATGGCGTCGTCGTCTATCAAAGCCATCGCAGTGAAGCTTATCTGGCCGCGATCGACACGTTGTGTCGCAACGGCCGCCTCTATGCCTGCCGGTGCAGCCGCAAAGACCTGATCGCCCGCCATCCGCCCGATGCTCCACCCTTCGTCTACGATGGCCACTGCCGCCGGATCAAACCGGATCCCACCCATCCGGCCGTACTTCGCTTAATCACGGAAGGCACGCCGGTCACTTTCGACGACCGAGTGCGCGGCCCCGTCGTACAGAGTCTTGCCACCGAGGTCGGCGATTTCATCATTCGCCGCACCGGCGGACTCTTTGCCTATCAACTCGCCGTGGTCATCGACGACGCCGCCCAAGGCATCACCGAGATCGTACGCGGCGCCGACCTGCTCGACAACACGCCGCGCCAGATCTATCTGCAAGCCCTGCTTGGCCTACCCACGCCGCACTATGCCCATCTGCCGGTCGCGGTCAATCCACAGGGACAAAAACTCAGCAAACAAACCGGCGCCGCAAGCATCGATCACCTACGGCCCCAACAATTGATTATTCAGGCGCTGGAATTTCTCGGCCAACAGCCGCCCGCCGAACTTGTCGACACCACGCTCGACGAACTGTGGCGATGGGCCATAGCTTCGTGGCGGCTCGATCGTGTGCCGCGAGATGACCGGGGGGCACCGGCAATAGATAAATAAAGCGGCTCTTTTGAATTTCGGGTGGGTTAATGTATCGCATCACTAGTGTCCGGTTAAGAATCAACAGATTCAATTGGTTACAAAGCGCGTCATCCTCGAGGTTGTGTTGCACATTGAAAAAGTCCTTGTTTAAGGAACCTCTGATCAATTCCCCTGTTATGCGATAATAATCGCATCCAACCCGACAGGACAAGGACATGCGGCAGAAGAGCTTCAGCAGCG
>SBBG01000025.1 GCA_005240065.1 Gammaproteobacteria bacterium
AGTGATGCATGGTAAAGCATATCGTATTGTGGCGGTTAAAAGAATCCGCCGAAGGTTGCAGCGCAGCGGAAAATGCGTTGAGGATCAAGCAGGCCCTCGAAGCCCTGAACGGCAGGATTCCGGGCCTGCTGCGCCTGGAGGCCGGTATCGATTTCAGCCGGGAGGATGGTTCATCCGATGTGGCGTTGTATTCGGAGTTCGACAGCCGGGCGGCGCTGGAGGTTTATCAGAACCATCCGCTGCATGAGGAAGTGAAGGCGCTGGTGATGGCGGTGCGCTCGGAGCGGCGGGTGGTGGATTATGAGGTTGCGGGGTAGTTTGCCGGCATGGACTGTGCCGCATTTGCGGCGTCCGGTTCACGCTTCATGTAGACTGGCCGACTAACCGGGCCGTTTGCGGGTCATAGACCACATTGGTAATCGAGCTATCCCGAATGCGCTGAACCACCTCGTCAATCACGTGAAGCGGTACCAGAAACCACTCCCTCGGCCGTACTGGATTTCCAAAGCGATCTTCGATAGTCAAATCAAGCTGTGCTGTGCCAAACAATCGGTGAAAAATGTGTTCCAACTTTGTGCGGTTGAGGTTGTGGAGCTTGTACGTGGCAACCACTTCCACATCAGCCAGCAAATAAGTGGCATCCTTTTCCGCACCTGCAATACGGTTCTGGACGTCGCCGCCTGTTACGCCAATTTTATGGATCAACTCGCGGTGTTCGGCAATAAATGGATGGCTGGACAGGCTGCGCAGTACGTAGATGGTTCCTGTTTCGATGTCGTCAGTCTCCGCCGCGCCGCTAAACAGCGGACCATCGTCCTTTCTGATAAGGCGGCGACCTACGGGCGTGTTCCCGTCGGGATAGAGCGAACGCGAAAGTGAGCGCAACAACAGGTTGTTCTCGGTATGGTTATCAAAAATGACTCGTAGTCGTGGGTTGTCGCGTCCATGAACAAAGGCTTGAAACGGTCGAAATCCGTGCAGGGCGTACGGTTGGCGACTTCTACCGCCGCCTTGATTTCGGCGTAGGGACGCACATGGCGCAGCACAGTGATGTCGCTCTGTGCCGGCAGGTTCGGTGTCAATCCCCAGTTTAGCCAATAGTACATCCTCGTCCAGTGCGTCCACATCAACCTGAGCCACTGCTGTTCCGGACAACAGTCCAGGGCTATCGAGGGCGACCAGCAGTGCCCGTGCTTCCGGTAGCCTACGTATCTGATCCAGGCGCACCGCATACAGACGCTCGAAAATATCACGGCCCTCGCCATGCTGAGGGGCGCGGCCATGGGTCTGATAAAAACGCAGGATATCCTCGAAGCCAGCGATGATGCGATCTTCTCGCGGGGTTCGGCTGGAGGCATTGAGCGGGGCGATTTCCACACCCAGTGCATCCAGCAGTTCGTCATCGTCCATTTCAGCCATTGCCTGAAACCCCATTTGTCTCTTTAGCCTTCGCCTGCGCGCGGTAACGTGCCAGCGCGGCCACACCTTCGGCCATACGCTTCTCCCAGGCATCGGCGGAGTTGATGTCCGGCAGACGGCCGCGCTCGTTCTTGAACTGCAAGGCTCCAGCACCTTGGCAACGGCATCGACGTAACGGCCGGTATAGAAGAAGTAGCTGATATCCAGCGACTTGAGCCAGTTATAGCCATTGAGCTGTTCGTAGTAGGTATAGGTGACCGTCTCAAACCGGGCCTCATCGCCGGGGCCAACACCGGCTCGCTGTCGCCACGGAAGTAAGAGCCGGTCATGGCCACCAGGTGCACCTTGTCGCGGGCGATGAACGCGCCCAGCTGGTTGCCCAGCACGTTGCCGGGGTTGCTGGAGACGTGATGGAACTCGTCAATGGCGATCAGCCGATTATCGAATGCCTCGATGCCCAGTTCTTCCACCGCAAAGCGGAAAGTGGCATGCGTGCAGACCAGCACCTTGTCAGCGCTATCAAGAAACTTGCGCACCGCCTCCACCTTGGACTTCGCCACGCGCGGCTCATCCAACGCCGGGGGCGTTGCATAGATTCCACTGCGGCGCCACCTGCCAATCCCAATAGAAGCCATACTGGCTCAGGGACTCATCGGCGAAGCTGCCGCCAATGGAGCGCTCCGGCACCACGATGATGGCCTGCCGCAAGCCCTGGTTGTGGAGCTTGTCCAGTGCGATGAACATCAGCGCGCGGGATTTACCCGATGCGGGTGGCGATTTGATCAGCAGGTACTGCTCGCCGCGCTTGGCATAGGCGCGTTCCTGCATGGCGCGCATCCCCAGCGCGTTGGCCTTGCTGGATGCGCCAGTGCGCGCCGTGGTGATGGAGACCGACGGCACGGTGTAGGCGTTGGTGGGGTTGCTGGCTGAGTTCATGTTTTTCCATTTTCCATTATCTTTTCCCAAGCCGCTTTCACTTCTTGTTCATGCCAGTGATCTGGAATGTCGTTGTGGTTCTCGTAGCGGAGAATTCTTGTCATGTCTCACTAGTGTCCGGTTAAGAATCAAACAGATTCAATTGGTTACAAAGCGCGTCATCCTCGAGGTTGTGTTGCGCATTGAAAAGGTCCTTGTTTAAAGGG
>SBBG01000105.1 GCA_005240065.1 Gammaproteobacteria bacterium
AAACTATGACGTGCTCAATGGTTTTGCAGTCCCGGCTCAACGCCTTGTCGGCGGCGGCCTTGAGTTCCACGATCTTGCCGCCGCGATGGCCGCCGTCGGCTGTGATCAGCATCTTCGCCCCGGCGTCCTCGATGCGGTCCTTGAGCGATTCTGCCGAAAAACCGCCAAACACGACGGAGTGGATCGCGCCGATGCGCGCGCAGGCCTGCATGGCGATCACCGCCTCGGGGATCATCGGCATGTAGATCACCACCCGGTCGCCTTCACGTATACCCTGGTTTTTCAAGGCGTTGGCGAAGCGGCATACCTCGCGGTGCAGTTCGGCGTAGGTGATGCGGCGGATGTCGCCGGGTTCGCCCTCGAAGACGATGGCGGCTTTGTCTCCTTTAGCGGGCAGATGACGGTCCAGGCAGTTCCAGGAAACATTCAGTTGGCCGTCGCTGAACCAGCGAAAGTGCGGCGCGCGTGAGCTGTCGAGTATGTTTTGGAAGGGGCGCTGCCAAGTGATTTCCTGGCGCGCCAGATCAGCCCAGAAGCCTTCGTGGTCTTCTGCGGCATGGCGGCGCAGGGCATCCAATTGCTCGCGGTTCCCGATCCGCGCCTGGGCGGCAAACGCGGCGGGCGGGTCAAACAGGCGGTCTTCGTGCAGGATGGATTCGATGTTTTTGTTTTCAGTAGCCATTTTTTCCTCCGCCATATGTCATGCCCTGGTATGGTTCAGCGTGCCCGAATGTGATCCGCTATCAACGATAAACCGTCACAATCGAACACTATGATCTCCCCGCATGATAAGTGAAATGCCATGGCGACGCCAGAGAGGATCGCCAAGCGGAACATTAGCTTGCGGTGAAGCTCTAATGCATTGGCGAAGAGTGTGACGCATCTGGCATTTTTGTTGCTCATGTCCTTAACGCCGTTGGCCGATACTATGAAGGTGTTGAGACGTAGACGTTGCATTCTTGTATAATCGCCCGGATTTATTCCAGGGATACGAAGCCTTGGCAAGGCTGGGCGCTAAATTGTGGTGTAGTTGGAATGAACATGACGAAACAAAAGCTGGTTATTGAAAGTGTGGTCGAGGACGGACGCAAATTCCGTCCCAGTGACTGGATTGAAAGAATTTCCACGACCTTGGCCGATTTCGGCCCGGATCATCGTCTGCACTATGACGAGAATGTGCAGCCCCGCGTCATCAATGGCGAGAAGTGCCTGGTGGTGGACAAATCGCTACAGGAAAAAAACCCCGCCGCGTTTGATTACATCCTGGGGTTTGTGCGTGCCAACCGGTTGCGGGTACACGAGGAGTGCCTGGATAGCTGATCGTTTTTCGTTTTCCCTCACGGCTACGCCCCCGCGCTACGCTCTCCCCCAAAGGGAGAGAGGAGGAGGGCGAGGGTTCATCCCGCCATCTGTTTTTCGCGGATTTCGTCGAGCGTCTTGCAGTCGATGCAAAGCGTCGCCGTCGGGCGCGCTTCGAGACGTTTGATGCCGATCTCCACGCCGCAAGACTCGCAATAGCCGTAATCACCGCTTTCGAGATTCTGTAGCGATTCCTCGATCTTCTTGATCAGTTTGCGTTCTCTATCACGGGCGCGCAGCTCCATGGTGAAGTCGGATTCCTGGCTGGCGCGGTCGTTGGGGTCGGGGAAGTTGGCGGCTTCGTCCTGCATGTAGTGCATGGTGCGATCGACTTCATGCATGAGCTGCTGTTTCCATCCTTCCAGCAGGCCGCGGAAATGGGCGACCTGTTTCTCGTTCATGTATTCCTCACCCTTCTTCTCCTGGTAGGGCGTGAATTCCTTGAATCCTTCAGCGACGCTCTTTTTCGCCGCTTTCTGCTTTGTTCCAGCCATGTTCAGTGTCCTGTGAGCTTCAAATGCCGATGCCAAAATAAAGTTATATACCATAACGCGGCTTGCCGATCAATGCGCGCCGCCGCCTTGTGTTTATTTCACTTTCCTATACTCTTGTTGCAACCTTGAGCCACCCTGTCTGGAGAATTGACCATGACCCCTACCGCAGCGCTGATTTTCGATGTGGACGGCACGCTGGCCGATACCGAACGCGACGGCCATCGTCCGGCGTTCAACGCCGCCTTTGCCGAAGCGGGGTTGAACTGGGACTGGACGGTGGAGCTGTACGGCGAGCTGCTGGCCA
Source organism: Gammaproteobacteria bacterium (assembly GCA_005240065.1). Lineage (GTDB taxonomy): Bacteria > Pseudomonadota > Gammaproteobacteria > Ga007554 > SBBG01. Next base: position 2,158 of record SBBG01000105.1, read on the forward strand.
TCACCGGCGGCAAGGAGCGCATCCGCCATTATATCGACAATTATGCGCCTACCTTGAGTGACGGGGCGCGCGCCGATCTCGACGGTTTCATCCTCAACCTGCATTTGGCCAAGAACAGCCATTACGCGGAGCTGCTGGCGAAAGGCGGGATTCCGCTGCGTCCCGGCGTGAAGCGCCTGCTGCAAGAGGCTCGCGCCGCCGGAGTGCGCCTGGCGATCGCCACCACCACCTCGCCGGGCAATGTGATCGCCCTGCTCGACCACAGCCTGGGAGCGGACAGCGCCTCCTGGTTCGAAGTCATCGCCGCGGGCGATATCGTTCCCGCCAAAAAACCCGCGCCGGATATCTATCACTACGTCTTGCGCGCTATGAATCTCAAGCCGGAGCAGTGCATTGCTTTCGAGGATTCGGAGAACGGCCTGAAATCCTCGCTGGGCGCGGGTTTGCGCACGGTCGTCACGGTCAACGGCTACACCCGCGACAGCGATCTTGCCGGCGCCACACTGATCGTCGATCAACTGGGCGAACCCGGCCAGCCGATGAGCGTACTGGCGGGGAATGCGCAGGGCGCGGCGTATGTGGATTTGGGATTACTGAAGCGGTTGTGAAAACCAAGATGCGTTGCAAAGCGCGAGTATGACAACAAGCGATTTTCATTACTGACATGGCCGCCAGGCCATGATAGTTTTCGAAAAAATCAGGGGTAATGAATAGTGAAAATAAACCTCGCAACCTCGTAGGGGGTGGTGGCCTGATGCTTCCTGACAGGGTTCGAAATGCGTCGCTCGCCGATTCTTTTTTCACTGTTTTGGGATATTACCGCATGAAGCTGAGTCGTTTTTGGCAAGAATTGGTCATCCGCCTTTCACGCTCAGAGTGTATCCTGCGATTTATATGACTCCGGCTCTCCCAAAAGGGTCAGGTCTTGACTCAGCGGTTTCTGGCAAGCTAATCTGCGCCCATGGCACGACCCCTTCGACTTGAGTTTCCCGGCGCAATCTATCACGTCACTGCACGCGGCAATGCGCGGAATGCGATCTTTCTTGATGATGAGGATCGGGCATTGTTTCTGAGTTGCCTTGGCGAAGTGGTAACGCGCTTTGGCTGGCTGTGTCACGCCTACTGTCTGATGGACAATCACTATCATCTGCTGATTGAGACGCCGGAGAGCAATTTGTCGCTGGGCATGCGGCAGTTAAACGGTGTCTATACACAGCGATTCAACCGGCGTCATCGACGCGCGGGCCATGTGTTCCAAGGGCGATTCAA
>SBBG01000201.1 GCA_005240065.1 Gammaproteobacteria bacterium
ATGTCCGCCAGCGCGAGCGCCCGCAGGTGATGGTGATCGATTCCATTCAAACCATTTATACCGAGCTGCTGCAATCCGCGCCCGGTTCCGTGGCGCAGGTGCGCGAGAGCGCCGCGCAATTGGTGCGCTACGCCAAACAAACGGGTACGGCGCTATTTCTGGTCGGCCATGTCACCAAGGAGGGCAGCCTCGCCGGCCCGCGTGTGCTGGAACACATGGTCGACACCGTGCTGTACTTCGAAGGCGATACCGGCAGCCAATTTCGCGTCATCCGCGCCATCAAGAACCGCTTCGGCGCGGTCAATGAACTGGGCGTGTTCGCCATGACCGAAAAAGGCCTGCGGCAGGTCACCAACCCTTCCGCGATCTTCCTCTCGCGCCATGAGGAAGACGTGCCCGGCAGCGTCATCATGGTCACGCGCGAAGGCACCCGGCCGCTGCTGGTGGAAGTACAAGCCCTGGTGGCGGAAAGCCACGCGCCCAATCCGCGGCGAGTGGCGGTGGGGCTCGATCAAAACCGGCTGGCGATGCTGCTCGCTGTGCTGCACCGCCACGGCGGCGTGGCGATGTACGACCAGGACGTGTTCGTCAACATCGTCGGCGGCGTGCGGGTCACCGAAACCGCCGCCGATCTGCCGCTGCTGCTCGCGGCGTTGTCCAGTATGCGCAATCGTCCACTGCCATCGGACATGGTGGTGTTCGGCGAAGTGGGACTGGCAGGCGAGATCCGCCCCGTGCAAAGCGGACCGGACCGTTTGCGTGAAGCCGCCAAACACGGCTTCAGGCGCGCCATCGTGCCCAAGGGCAATCTGCCGAAACAGCCGTTGAAGGACATCACCGTGATCGGCGTGCAGCGTTTGAGCGAGGCGATCGAGGTGATCAGGGAATAGCGCAACTCGCAGGGCGCGAAACCTGTGGGCATTGCATCCCGCGTGGGTTAACAACCACGCATTTCATGCTCACAGAGCACGCTACGTTTTCTATTTCCCTGGGTCGTTTTCCATGTCAAGCCCGTTATTCGAGTTCTCAACCCCCCAGCTTTTTTTAACACTACTGATTTTTGTCTGGACCGGCTTTGTGCGCAGCGGTCTGGGGTTTGGCGGTGCGGCGTTGGGGTTGCCGCTGATGCTCTTCATCCGCGATCAGCCGCTCTTCTGGCTGCCGGTGATCGGCGCCCATCTGCTGTTCTTCTCGGCGCTGACGCTGCGCACCCGTCTGCACAACGTCGATTGGGTCTATCTGCGCAGCTCGTCGTATCTGATTATCCCGGCGGCGTCGGTAGGAGTACTGGGTTTGATTACATTGCCCAATGAGTGGCTGCTGATTTTCATCTATTCCGTGTCGCTCTTTTATGCATTGATGTGGATGCTCAATCTGGCCATCAGCAGTAACCAGCTCTGGATGGATCGCTTTCTGCTGGTGATGGGGGGATATGTGGCGGGGACATCGCTGACCGGGGCGCCGTTGATGGTGGCGGTTTTCATGCGCAATGTGGCGGCGGCGCAGTTGCGCAATACTCTCTTTGTGCTCTGGTTTGCGCTGGTCAGTATCAAGATGTCCACCTTTGCCTTGCTGGGAGTGACGCTGCACTGGCAGACGGCGCTGCTGCTGTTGCCGGTGGCGGCGGTGGGGCATGTGATTGGACTCAGGGTACACGACGCGATTCTGGAAAACGACCGGCTCTTCAAGCAAGTGACCGGCGGAGTGCTGGTGGTGGTCAGTCTGCTGGGGCTATGGAGTGTCTGGTCTTCAAGCAAGTAGCCTGATGAAGCGCAGCGTAATCCGGGATTATTTGCCGAAACCAGAGTCGCTGTCGGCATCCCCCCGTCCAACCATTCGGACATATGCCCTGCGCGACAAAGCGATGGAATGTCGAATAAGGCCAGCTCGTGGCTCGTACTACGTGAGATAATGTGGTATAAGGAAGGGGTTTCACAGGCGGTGATTATAAGGTCGTCAGCTTGGAAGTCAGATATATCAATGGTTTGCAATGCTTTCGGCTTAATTTAGATGATGTAATTTTATAAATAGGTTGTAAATTAATGCGTACTGGTAAAGTGAAGTGGTTTGACGAAGGTAAAGGTTTTGGTTTTATCTCCCCTCAGGATGGCGGTGATGACGTGTTTGTTCATCATTCCTCGATAAAGGGTGAAGGCTTCAAAACCCTGGCCGAAGGACAGACGGTGCAATTCGAATCCCAAAAGGGTCCGAAAGGGCAGCAAGCTACCAAGGTAGAAGCCGTCTAAAGAAGCGATCATGTGCAGGTCATGTCGCGTATAGCGACATGACCTGCGTTTGATGGCTGTGGGTGATTTTGAGTCACTCAGGTGCCCTTGCGCTTCCTGACGCTCGTTCCTTTCCTATCGCAACGATAGATAGATCGTGGCTTCATGCCAATCGGTCTGGATTGCATCGACCATCGACCTGTTACGGTAGGCCGGGATGGGGCAATGCCGAATCCCAGCGATACACGTCACTCCCAATGCCATTCCCTAACGAGGCTGTAGAAAAACTCTCTGAAATGCCGAGAAGGCGAAAATCAGAGGGTAGCAAAACCCCTCCGAGGGGTGAGATCTCTGAATACAGAGCA
>SBBG01000199.1 GCA_005240065.1 Gammaproteobacteria bacterium
CCGCAAAAGGAGCGAAAAGAAAGGGAAAAAGAAGGAGAAATCGCAGTGCCCCCGGTCGCTGCTTCGCCGCCATCGACGCCCCCTTCCGCCGCCGTCTCCGCATCCCCGACCGTAACCCCTCCGGTGGTCATCTCCGAGGCGCCCGCTCGCAGCAACAATGCCGCCGTTCTCGCGATGCTCCAGCAGGCCGAGCGCCAGTCACAAACGCACAAACTGGGCGTGGCGGTCGCTACTCTGGAGCGCGCGTTGCGCCTGGAGCCGCGCAATCCGCTTATCTGGCATCGCCTGGCGGTGGTGCGGCTGAGGCAGGGGCGGCTGGCGCAGGCGGCCGATCTGGCCGCCAAATCGAATGCTCTGCTGGGGGAAAGTGATCCGCTGCGTGCACAGAACGGCGCTATTATTGCCAGGGCGCGCAGATCATAGGGAACTTTTTGGCGCAACGAAAGCCTTATAGGGCACCTCTAAGAATCCGCTGAAGCCGCGATGGCGGCTATAACAGGGGGCGCTCAAAATGCGGTGCCGGGAAGCGGCAGACTCCGTGTACACTCCGCTTTTTCGAGTATTTCCGCCTTGCCCTCGCGCCTTGATCGAATTTTTAGAAGTGCCTTATGTTCTGACGCCAGATAATAAAGAAGACGGAATGAGTTTATTCGCCCGGCAATCAAATTCATCTGCTTTTCCAGCTTTTCTCCCAAGGGCAGGGTGTGCCGCACGCACCATCCGTGTGGTGCGTGCGGCACACCCTCTGAAACTGACGCCAGATATAATAATAAGGCGGAATGAGTCTAGTTAAAAAAATGCACGCACACCGCCGCTCCCGCTGCTTTGTATTTTATATCGTAAGTGCGATTCTTCCGTTACTGGCGGGCATCGCGTTCGCCACCGACATGCCGCTTACCGAAGACGAGGCGATCGCGCTTTTCTACCAACGCAATCTCGACCTGATCGCGGCGCGTTATAATGTCGAGGCCGCGCGTGCCCAGCAGATCATCGCTGCAGCCATTCCCAATCCCGTGCTGTCACTGAATACCGTGGCCCCCGGCCTGGTGAAGGGACATGGCAGCGGTTTTCTGGGGGCGAATTACGATAATGTCGCGCGTCTGGAACAGCTTATTGAAACGGCAGGAAAACGCGGTTTGCGCCGGGAAAGCAGCCGCTTCGGCGTGCAGGCGGCGGAGGATGACTTGCGCGATGCCGTGCGTTTGCTCAGCAACCAGGTGCGGCGCGCCTATTACAATCTGTTATTGGCGCAGCAGCTTGTCGAGCTGACGCTGGATACTGTCAGCCGTTATAACGAGATTGTTCGCACCAATGGTTTGCGGCTCGAAAGCGGCGATATCTCCGAATCGGATTTCATGCGTGTCGAGGTGGAGCGCTTCAAGGCGCAGAATGATCTGGATCAGGCGCTGCTCAATCTGAGCGCGGCGCGCACTGGGCTCGCGGTGTTGCTGGCCTTGCCGGCGGAGACGATGAACTTTGTCGCGCAGGATGTGACGCTCAGCCGTGGCGAGTTCGATGTCAAACAGGCTCCCGAAAGTTTCATCGCCCAGGCAATGGCGCAGCGTCCGGATCTGCATGCGGCCCGTGTCCGGATCGATCAGTCGGAAAAAGATCTTGCGCTGGCCCGCGCCAACCGCATGCCCGATGTAACCGTGGCGCTTCAGGATGAAGTCTGTCCATCTCCGGTATGCTGGCCGGGCACGGATAACGCGATCGGTCTGGGTGTCAGTCTCCCGCTGCCGGTGTTTTACCGCAACCAAGGCCAGATTGCCCAGGCCCAGATCAGTTTCGAGAACGCGAAGCTGCAAGTCCGGCAACTTGAGCAAGGCATCGGCGCCGAGGTGCTGGAGGCCGCAGCGGCCTGGCGCACCGCCGATGGTCAGGCGCGCCGTTTCGAAGGGGATATCCTGAGCCGCGTCAAGGTGGTGCGCCAGGCCGCCGAGCTTGCTTACAGCAAGGGTGCGACCAGCATTCTGGATTTCATCGAGGCCCAGCGCAGCTACAGGAACAGCGTGTTGGAATATCGCAATGCGCTCTATAATCGCGCCGTTGCCTATGCCGACCTGGTCAAGGTACTCGGCATAGAGCAGACGCCCCCGCGGTAAAACATCATCAGGAATCAGCGACATGCATTTCGCCCGTCTGTTATTTTTATCGTTGTCGTTGATCGCATCCCCTCTTGTTTCGCCCGCCGGCAACGCGGTAGAGGACGCAGGTGTGTTGCGCTATAAGCCTGACGCGCCGCAACTCTCCGCTCTGCGTATCGAAACGGTCAACCCGCGCCCGCGTCCGTTAAGCGACCCTCTGCCCGGGCGCATCGCTTACGATGAAGACCGCACCAGCCGTGTCAGTTCGCCCATCGTCGGCCGTGTTACCCATATCAATGTCGAACCGGGTGATTTCGTGCGCAAGGGACAGGCATTGCTGGAACTGGATTCGCCCGAGCTGGGAGCGGCTCTTGCTGATGCGGCCAAAGCCGAGGCCGATCTGGCGCAATACCGTGCCGCCTACGAGCGTGCGGTGACGCTCTTCGAAGGTCAGGCGTTGGCACGCAAGAATCTGGAAGAGGCCGAGGCCAGTCTGAGCAAGGCCGAAGCCGAGATGCGCCGCACCAAGATGCGATTGCGCAATCTGCTGCCCGAGGGCGGCAAGACGCAGGGAGAAACCTATACCCTGCGCGCTCCCGTCAGCGGAGTGGTGACCGAGCGTCAGGTCAACCCCGGGATGGAGGTTCGCCCCGATCTGCCCAACCCGCTGTTCGTTATCAGTGATCCCGCCCATCTCTGGGTATTGGTGGACCTCACCGAGCGCGACCTCGGGAAGTTACTGGCCGGGCAGCCGGTGGCGGTCAATGTCGATGCCTATCCGGGGCGGAATTTCATGGCCAGGGTCGCCAGTATCGCCGATGTGCTCGACCCCGCCACGCGCCGTGTCCGGGCGCGTGTGGTGCTGGACAATCCCGAGCGCCGCCTGAAGCCGGAGATGTTCGCGCGCATCACGCCGCTGGCGGATCAACATCAGCTCGTGCTGGTGGTGCCCAACAGCGCTTTAGTGAGCGAGGGGCGGCGCACCTTTGTCTTTGTCGAAACCGCCCCCGGTGAGCTGCGCAAACGGCCAGTGCAATTGGGATTGCAGGTACGTGACTTCAGTATCGTGGATAACGGATTGAAGCCCGGAGATCGCATCGTCACCAGCGGCGCCGTTCTTCTGAATGCCGATCTGCAAAGGTAAGCCGGTATCATGCTCGACAAACTGATCGCCTTCGCCCTGCGGCAGCGTGTCTTCGTGCTGGGCGCCGCCATGGTGCTTATCGTCGGCGGCATTCTCGCCGTCCAAAGGCTACCCATCCAGGCTTTTCCCGATGTGCAGGATGTGCAGGTGTCGATCGTCACGCAAGTGCCGGGGCAGGCTCCGCCCGAAGTCGAGCGCGCCGTCTCGATGCCCATCGAGCGGGAGATGAACGGCATTCCCGGATTGACCCAGGTGCGCTCGGTCTCTATCACCGGCTTGTCGGTGGTGACGCTGACGTTCGCCGACAAGACGGACGACTATTTCGCCCGCCAGCAGGTGCTGGAAAAGCTTGCCAATGTCAGCCTGCCGCCGGGTATCCAGCCGGGACTCGCGCCATTAACCACGGCGGTGGGGGAGGTTTACCGCTACGTGCTCGAGGTGCCCAAGGATATGCCGATGATCGAGGCGCGGGCGGTGCAGGACTGGATCATCCGGCCCGCCTTGCGCTCGGTGCCGGGCGTAGCCGATGTGGTGAGCTTCGGTGGCGCCATCAAGGAATACCAGGTGCGCGTCGATCCCTACAAGCTGCGCAAATTCAATCTCACGCTGGCACAGGTTTCCCAGGCGCTGGCCAACAACAGCATGAATAGCGGCGGCGGTTTGATTCGCCGCGGCGACGAGGCGCTGGTGGTGCGTGGCGTCGGTCTCTTTGTGAGCCTGGACAGTATCCGCCGCGTCGTCATCGCCAGTGTCAATGGCTCGCCGGTGTTCGTCGACGATGTGGCCGATGTGGAAATCGGCCCGCGCACCCGTGCCGGCTATGTCGCCTACAATCAACAACACGATGTCGTGGAAGGCATCGTGCAGATGGTCAAGGGTCGTAACCCGGCACTGGTCATCAGTGACCTGAAGGACAAGATCGCCGAGATCAATAATCACAAGCTTCCTGCCGGCGTGCGCATCCACCCCATCTATGACCGCACCCAGCTCATCTCTCATACTGTGCATACCGTGACGGAAAACCTCATCGCGGGCGCGCTGCTGGTGGTGGTGATACTGGTCATTTTCCTACGCAACTGGAAGGCGGCGCTGATTGTCGCAAGCGTTATTCCTCTGTCGCTGTTGTTCGCCTTCATCGGCATGGATATCAAGGGGGTATCGGCGAACCTGATTTCGCTGGGCGCGGTGGATTTCGGTATCATCGTCGATAGTGCCGTAGTGCTGGTCGAGGCATTTATGGTGCGTTTGGCGGTGGCGCAGGCGGAGGCCGCCGAGCATCCCAGCCACAATACCGCCGGCTGGCGCTGGAATGCCCTGCGCGGCACCGCCGTCCAGATCGGCAAGCCGGTGCTGTTCGCCAAGGCCATTATCATCTGTGCCTTTCTGCCCATATTCACCTTCGAACGAGTGGAAGGTAAAATCTTCTCGCCCATGGCCTTCACGCTGAGTTTTGCCTTGCTCGGCGCGATTTTGCTGACGCTGACGCTGGTCCCGGCCTTGCTCAGTTTCACGCTCAAGACCAACAGTATGGCCGAGCGTCACAGCGCTTGGATGCACACGATGCAGGAAGGTTACCGGCGTCTTCTCGGCCAGGTTTTTCAGGCCCGCAAGCTGATCGTGACACTCTCGGTGGCGTTGCTCGCCGTGAGCCTTGTGCTGGCTCCACGCCTGGGCAGTGAGTTTCTGCCCAAGCTCGATGAAGGCAACATCTGGCTGACCATCACCTTGCCACCCTCCACGGCGTTGGACAAGACCAAGGCCATCGAAGGCGAGATCCGCGACATCCTGCGCGATTACAAGGAAGTCGAAAGCGTCATCAGCCACGTCGGGCGTCCGGACGACGGCACTGACCCGAAAGGGCCGAACAACATGGAGATCATGGCCAACCTGACGCCGCGTGATACCTGGCGTTTTCACAGCAAAGAAGATCTGATCGAGAATATGACCAGGCGCATCGAGGCGATTCCCGGCGTGCACACCAATTTCTCCCAAGTCATTCAGGATAACGTCGAGGAATCGCTGAGTGGCGTGAAGGGCGAAATCGCCATCAAGATTTTCGGGCCGGACCTGGAGATCCTGGAGGAGAAATCCGAGGAAGTGGCCCGTGTCGTGGCGGGCATACGCGGCGCGGCCGATGTGGCGGCCATCAAAGTGGGGGGGTTGACGCAGCTCAATATCGAAATTGACCGCGAGCAATTGGCCCGTTACGGCATCGGCGTCGGCGATGCCGCCGCAACCATACAGACCGCACTGGCCGGCAGCGCGGCCAACAGCTTCTACGATGGCGAGCGCCGTTTCGATGTGACGTTGCGTCTGGACAAGCCTTTCCGCGACAATGTCGAGGCCATTGGTAACCTGATGATCAATGTGCCGGGCGGCAATGTTCAAGTGCCTCTTTCCACCCTCGCCGACATCACCATACGCGAAGGTGCCGCGCGCATCAGCCGCGAAAACGGAGGCCGCAATGTCGCGGTGAAGGCCAATCTCCTGGAACGCGATCAGGGCGGCTTCGTCACCGAGGCCATGCGCAAGGTGGAGCAGGAAGTGAAACTGCCGCCAGAGTACAACATGACCTGGGGCGGACAATTCGAGAATCAGCAGCGCGCCATGAAGCGGCTGGAAATCATCGTTCCGGTCAGCATCCTGCTTATTTTTGTCTTGTTGTTCTGGGCCTTCCAGTCGGTGCGGAATGCACTGTTGGTGTTGTTGATGGTTCCCTTCTCCCTGATCGGCGGGCTTGCCGGGCTGGGCATCGCCGGCCTGCATCTGTCCGTCTCGGCGGCGGTAGGCTTCATCGCCCTGGCCGGTATTTGTGTGCAAAACGGCGTCATCATGGTGGAGCAGATCAAGGAACTGATCCGGGAAGGCAAGGACATGATGACCGCCATAGTGGAGGGCGCGGTGCGCCGCTTGCGGCCGGTGGTGATGACCGCGCTGATGGCGGGCATCGGCCTGATGCCCGCCGCCCTGTCGCAGGGTATCGGCTCTGAAACCCAGCGTCCCTTCGCCGTGGTGATCGTCGGCGGGCTGGTTTCGGCAACGCTTTTGACGCTTTTGCTGCTGCCTGTTCTGTTTCCCTATTTCAGCGATGAAAAATGATCCGCAAGGGAATCGTGTCCCGCAGCCTCTTTACAATCATCAAAGATATCCGCAAGATACACAAAAAACCTCCTTCCAGAGGTTAGGGCACCTCTAAAAATTCGATCAAGGCGCGAGGGCAAGGCGGAAATACTCGAAAAAGCGGAGTGTACACGGAGTCTGCCGCTTCCCAGCACCGCATTTTGAGCGCCCCCTGTTATAAAGGGTAACGCCGCCATCGCGGCTTCAGCGGATTTTTAGAGGTGCCCGTTAATAGGGATACAGCGAGTGACCGTTTATTCCGTAGACAAACTTATCGCCGAAGCGCGCCGCCTCTCCGCGGAATACCGCAAGGCGACCGGTCGGCCGCTGGGCGGTGTGAGCGGCGAGGTCGCCGAGTACGACGCCGCGCGTCTGCTCGACCTGGAGCTGTGCGATCCCAAACCCGGCGGCTACGATGCCGTCGGTCGCGGCAAGCGCGCCGGAAAACGCATCCAGATCAAGGCGCGCGCTATTTTCGACGAAGCCAAATCCGGCCAGCGTATCGGGCAGCTCAAGACCGAGCAGGAATGGGACAGCGTGATGCTGGTGCTGATGGACGAAAATCTCGAACCGTTCGAGATCTACGAAGCCGAGCGCGACGAGATTCTGCAAACCATTGCCGATTCCGGCGAAAGCGCGCGCAACAAACGTGGCGCAATGTCGGTCGCCCGCTTCAAGATCATCAGCCGCCTGGTCTGGACGCGTGAAAACGGAGTCGAGGAGGACGAGGTTTGGGGTAGTCGGGTGGGATCGGTGAGGTAGCGCGTTGATGAGCGCTGCTTTACACAACGCGTTCTTTGAGAGGGGGTATAGCCCATGAAAGTCAGCTACTTCGAAGACACCGGCACGCTGTATATCGAGTTCCGCGGCGGCGACATAGTGAAATCCAAGGATTTGGATGAGAATACTATTCTTGATGTCGATGCAAGTGGCAACGTCTGCGCAATTACGTTCGAGCATGCGAGTCAGCGAGCCGACTTAAGTCATGTTGTTGTGGAAGGCATTGCGGCATAACGCACCCTGCAAAGGTTAAATAGACATTCCGAACGCCTCCTCCAACCTCCTATCCTCCGGCGGCCCTCTCGCGCGCCGCATCGAAGGTTTTGCCCCGCGCATCGCCCAGCAGGAAATGGCGGAGGCGGTCGCCAAAACGCTGGAAGACCACGGCGTGCTGGTCAGCGAGGCTGGCACCGGCACGGGTAAAACCTATGCCTATCTGGTGCCCGCCATCCTCTCCGGCAAGAAAATCGTCATTTCCACCGGCACAAAAAATCTTCAGGACCAGCTTTTTCACCGTGACTTGCCGGTGGTGCGCAAGGCGCTGGGTGTGCCGCTGCGGGCGGCGCTGTTGAAGGGCCGCGCCAATTATCTGTGTCTGCATCGTCTGGAACTCGCCGAGATCGATGGGCGCGGCCACACGCGGGAACACGCCTCTGTCTTGCAACGCATCCGTGACTGGGCGGGACGCACCCGCAGCGGCGATATCGCCGAAGTGGGGGATGTTCCAGAGGATTCGCCGCTGTGGTATCAAGTCACCTCCACCGCCGATAACTGCCTCGGTCAGGATTGCCCCTCGTATGCCGATTGCCATGTGATGAAGGCGCGCCGTGCGGCTCAGGAGGCCGATCTGGTGGTGGTCAACCATCACCTGTTGTTCGCCGATATGGCACTCAAGGATCAGGGTTTTGGCGAGCTGTTGCCGGGCGCCAACGCTTTCATCATCGACGAAGCGCACCAGCTCCCCGAAGTGGCATCGAATTTCTTTGGCGTCTCGCTGAGCAGCCGCCAGTTGCTGGAACTGGCCGACGATACGGTGACCGAACACCTGTGCGAGGCGGGCGATATGAGCGATCTCCCGACGGCGGCGGCCGAGCTGAAAAAGACCGTCCTCGACATGCGCCTGGCATTGGGCGGCGAATTGCGCCGCGCCTCCTGGCGCGAGGTGTCTGCCTTGCCGGCGGTGACAACGGCCTTGCCGCCGTTGCGTGCGGCGCTCGCCACGCTGCATGAGAAGTTGAAACCGGCCGCCGTGCGCGGCAAGGGCCTCGAAAGCTGCGAACGGCGCGCGGCGGAATTGCTGGCGCGTTTCGACAGTCTCACCGGCACCCGTCCGGCGAACCATGTGGTATGGTTCGAGACCTATACCAAGAGCTTTGTCCTGAACTGCACGCCGCTCGATATCGCGCCGGTTTTTCGCGATCACATGGATGTGCGCAAGGCGGGCTGGATCTTCACCTCCGCCACGCTTGCCGTGGGCGGCCGTTTCGACCATTTCGCCGGGCAATTGGGATTGCATGATCCCGTCACAAGCCGCTGGGACAGTCCCTTCGATTTCGCGCGCAACGCGGTATTCTACGTCCCCCCCGACATGCCCGATCCCAACAGCCCGCAGTACACCGCGGCGGTGGTGGAAGCGGCGCTGCCGGTGCTCGAGGCGAGCCGCGGCCGCGCCTTCATGCTGTTCACCAGTCACCGCGCCTTGCAGGAGGCCGCGAAAATCTTGCAGGGCAGGGTTGCCTGGCCGTTGCTGATTCAAGGCAGCGCGGCGCGCGGCGAACTGCTGGAGCGTTTCCGCGCCTTGGGCAACGCCATTCTGCTCGGTACCGGCAGCTTCTGGGAAGGCGTGGATGTGCGCGGCCCGGCGTTGTCCTGCGTCATCATCGACAAGCTGCCGTTCGCCTCGCCGGGCGACCCCGTGCTCCAGGCTCGCCTCGATGTCCTGCGAGCCAAGGGTGGCAACCCCTTCATGGATCACCAGCTCCCCGCCGCGGTTATCACCCTCAAACAGGGTGTGGGACGCCTGATCCGTGATGTCCATGACCGTGGCGTGATGATGCTGTGCGACCCGCGCCTGATTTCCAAACCTTATGGCAAAATTTTTCTTGACAGCCTGCCGCCCATGCGGCGCACGCGGAAGGTGGAGAATGTGCGGCGGTTTTTCGAGGCCGTCTCGATCGAGGCATAGAGGCATAAAGGATGACGGAAGATCCATGCAGGCAAGACAGCGATCTCGATTCCCTGATCGAAGCGCTCAATAGCAGTTGCCACTGCATCAGTCTGGATCGAGAAGCCTTGCGGCGCGAGATGGAAGATGATTTCGCGTTGCGCGATCTGTACCGTTCGCTCGGCGCCACTCATCCCTATCTTTTTTCCGCCTTGCCGGTGTTTGTCTCGCGTCATCATGTCGACCGCATGGCAGAAATCATTCGCGCCATCGAATCGGTCATCGTCATGCCCGCTTATCATGATCATGTGATGCGATGGGCGCCGGAAATTGCCCATTTCGATCCGGGGCCGCAGGGAGTATTTCTGGGCTATGATTTTCATCTGGGGCTGCATGGCCCGCAGCTCATCGAAATCAATACCAACGCTGGTGGCGCATTGTTGAACACCGTGCTGGCGCGGGCGCAACGGGCCTGTTGCCCGGACATGGAGGGACTCATGTCAGGACCGGTCGATCTGCCCCGGTTGGAAGAACACTTTTTCGGCATGTTCATGAGCGAGTGGCGGCGCCAGCGCGGTGACCAGCCCGTGCGCAGCATCGCCATCGTCGATAACGCGCCGCAAGAGCAATATCTTTACCCCGAATTTTTGTTGTTCCAGCAGATGTTCGAGCGGTTCGGCCTGGAGACGGTGATCGCCGATGCCAAAGACCTCGTGCTGCATCACGGCAAATTGCGCTATGGCGCTGTACCGATCGACATGGTTTATAACCGCCTCACCGATTTTTCCCTGAAGCAGGCCGAGCATGCGGCATTGCACCAAGCCTATCGCGAGGATGGCATTGTACTCACGCCGCACCCGCGCGCGCATGCGCTGTATGCAGACAAGCGCAATCTCGTGGTGTTGAGCGATCAAGCGCTGCTGAGTTCGTGGGGCGTGAGCGGCGACATGATCGCGTTGCTTGCCGCCGGCATCCCTCGCACCATTGTGGTCGATTCCGCCCATGCGGATGAGCTGTGGCAGGCGCGTCGCGGGTTGTTCTTCAAGCCTGCGATGGGTTTCGGTGGCAAGGCCGCTTATCGCGGCGACAAGTTGACACGGCGTGTGTGGGACGAGATTCTGGCGGGGCAGTATGTGGCGCAGGCACTAGTTCCGCCCAGCGAGAGAGTGATCCAGAATGAGGATGTGCCGTTGGCGCTGAAGCTCGATCTGCGCAATTACGTGTATGATGGTAAAGTGCAACTGCTGGCTGCCCGCTTGTATCAGGGACAGACAACGAATTTTCGGACGCCGGGCGGGGGTTTTTCGCCGGTATTTTATCCAGTATGAACAGACAATTTTGAAAGGAAGGAGTCAACCATGTTGCAATCGCATAACTATGGCTTTGGCAAAATCGTGGACATGAACGTGGAGCAGGCTGAGGCGCGCGTCACCGAAACGCTCAAGAGCAAGGGTTTCGGCGTGCTGACGCGCATCGACGTGGCGGCCACGCTCAAGCAGAAGATCGGCGCGGACATGCCGCCCTATGTGATCCTCGGAGCATGCAATCCGCCGCTTGCCCATCGTGCGGTGAGCGCGGAACCGGAGATCGGATTGTTCCTGCCCTGTAACGTGATCGTCTATCAGGATGACCAAGGGAAAGTCCATGTGTCGGCGATGGACCCGCAAGGCATGCTGGGCATGATCGACAACCCTGAAGTGACGCCGGTCGCCACCCAGGCACGCGTATTGTTGCAAGAGGCGCTGGAAGCGGTCTGATCATGACATCCGGGGCGGCGAGAGCGGACGCGCTGTTGCTGGCGGCGGGGCATCTGCCCGTGCGTGATCTGCGACGCTTGGGGCACATCCTCCATGTCATGGCGGAGAAGGGCTGGGGGCATTATGTGGAGCGACTGCGTCTGAAGGGCTATCTGCCCAAAGGGCGCGTCGAGTCAACGGCCGAGAGTTTGAGCGACGCGCAGCGTTTCCGTCTTGCGCTGGAAGAGCTCGGCACCACCTTAATCAAGTTCGGGCAAATGCTGAGCATCCGGCGCGATTTACTCCCGGACGAGGTGATCCAGGAATTGCAAAAATTGCAGGATGCCGTGCCGCCTTTTCCCGCGGAGCAGGCACGGCGCACTGTCGAGGATGAACTCGGCCGGCCTGTCGATCAGCTTTTTGCGGACTTCGACGACACGCCGCTTGCCGCCGCCTCCATTGCCCAGGTGCATACCGCCCGGCTTGCCGACGGCACATCGGTGATCGTGAAGGTGCAGCGCCCCGATATCGAAAGCCTCATCCAGGCCGATCTGGAAATCCTGTTTTTTATCGCTCGTTTGTTGCACAAGCATGTCCCGGAAATGGAGCGTTATGATCCTGTTGGTCTAGTGGAAGAGTTTTCGGAGACCATCACCCGTGAGCTGGATTTCCGCCGCGAAGGGCGCAACGCGGAGCGTTTCCGCGAAAACTTCCAGGACGAGCCCTCTGTTGTCGCGCCACGGGTGTTTTGGGAAGCGTCCGGCCGGCGCGTGCTCACCATGGAGCGCAGTATGGGGCATAAGATCGGCGCGGACTATCCGCCTGATTCCGAGCAACGCCGGCATCTGGCCGGAACACTGGTGCATGTTTATCTCACGCAGCTATTCGAACACGGTTTTTTCCATGGCGACCCCCATCCCGGCAACCTCTTCGTCATGGATGACGGGCGCCTGTGTTTTCATGACTTCGGTATTGTCGGCCGGCTCGGCACGCGCGATCAGGAAAATCTCAAACAGCTCTTTCTGGCGCTCATGTTGCGCGATGCCGAGTGGATGGCCGATGTCTATCTCGATCTGGGCGGCGGCGGGGCGGATGTGGACCGGGACGCCTTCGCGCGGGACTTGAGCGAGTCGCTGGAGGAATATTACGCCGTGGCCGCCGAAGAATCCTCGTTCACCGAGGTTCTTTATCAGTTTGTCCGTTTGGGGAGGCGCCATCGCATCCGTGTCATCAGGGAATTTCTGCTGGTGGTCAAGGCGCTGATAACCATGGAATCCGTCGTTCGCACCCTTCAGCCCCGTTTCGACATGCCCGCCGCGTTGCAGGCTTATGTACCGCGCATGATCGGCCGGCAATTGTTTCCCGGCCTGTCATTGTCAAAGGCTGACCTGCTTGGCAAAGGCTACCGTGCCTATAGTGCCTTGCGATTAGCCACGGCGGGTCTACCGCGCGCCCTCTCCAAAGCGGTGCGCCAATTGCAACGGGGCGAGGCCGTGCTGCGCCTGCGGCACGAGCAGCTCGAAGGTCTGGAACAGCATCTCGACCGGGCCAGCAACCGTCTCAGCCTGAGCCTGATCATCGCCTCTGTCGTCGTCGGTTCGTCGATCGTGATGTCCACCGATATCGGGCCGCACTATGGCGATATCCCGTTGCTTGGATTGTTCGGCTATATACTGGCTACTCTGCTCGGGCTGTGGTGGGTGATCGGGATATTACGATCGGGGCGGTTCTGACGCTTTACCCGGGATTTGACGAGATGTAGGGTGCGCACGGCGTACCCTACGAAGAAATCTATCCAACTGACTCCGTTGTATAGCGCTGCACCCGCAGCGATTGGGACCAGTAATCGGCGGGCAACCCTGCCTTGCGCTTGAGCTGACGCAGAAAATCGGCGGACTCGGGAAGCGACTCCCACACCGCCGGCAAGAACGTGCCCCGGCGATGGCCTTCCTCCATGATCAAGCCATCGATGCCCGGCCGCAATTGCGCGATCAAGTCCGCCTCGGAGACAAAACTCATTGGTTCGGGCGCGGAGAGGATGGAGATATGGATGTCCAGCCGCTCAAATTCCGCCCGGCTGACGGGCCAGAAGCGCGGATCACGGAAAGCAGCGGCCCAGGCGTTGGCGGCGATATCGACCGCCAGCGGCCGGATCGCTTCCAACGTGCCAATGCAGCCGCGCAGTTCATCTTCAAGGCGTAGTGTGACGAAGCTGGCCGCGCATATTTGCAGTTCTTGTGGCTGGTTTTCGATGGCAACAGGTAACGGATGGCCATGCTCCAGGCCGTGTGCGATGGAATCCCGGGCCAGTTTCAGCAGGGTTCCACGATAGATGTGTGCCATATTGTTCATGGGCGCCTCATGAATACTCAAAGACATACGCGCCATACCCCACCACCTGATGGCGCGGGCCGGCGGTGTCGCCCGAGTTGCGCAGGTCTATGGTAGAGGCCTGGAGATGGTGTCTGCGCGCCGCTTGCAGCAGGCCGTTGACCGGGTTGCGCCCGCAGGCGCCCTCATAATGGATATCCTCCGGTCGCAGTGCTTCGATGGCGCGCGAAGTGGCATTGTCGAGTTTTCTGGCGGTTTCGTAATCGTGGTAATGGCTGAGGTCGGAACTGATGACGATGATGGTCTCCGGGCCATCCCACAGCATTTCCAATACCTCGCTAACCTCTTCCGCCGTGGCGTCGCCCACCACCAGCGGCACCAGCGAGAAGTCGCGCAGCACTTCCTGCAAGAAGGGCAGATGCACTTCCAGGCTGTGCTCCTGAGCATGGGCCTGATCCAGGATATGGACCTGGGGCAGGGTCAAAAGCCGATTGATGGACACCTGGTCGACAGGAATGGCGCCGAGCGGGGTTTCGAAATAATAGGCGCTGCTTACTGCCAGTCCGTCGAACGCCACGCGATGCGCCGGGCCGAGCAGCACTACACGGTTGATGGTATCGCGGGCGGGTCTGAGGCGTGCATAGGCGCTGGCGGCCACCGGTCCGGAATAAATGTATCCGGCATGGGGCGCGATGATTGCTTTAGGTGCCTGGTTTGTTGATTGAGCTTCCTCCAGATAATTCTTCACCACTGCGCGCAGTTCATCTGGGTTGGCAGGATAAAAAAGGCCCGCGACAGCAGGATGGCGCATGGTCGACATGGGTTGTTCCTCAGCAGGGATTGTTTTTCAAGATGGTGTCGGCTGACGGGGCTTTCAAGGTTGAATTCACCGTGGCGGCACACCATTTACATTATTGATAAGGAAGGCCACGGAGTTTCCTTCAGGAGAAGTAGTATGACCACACAACCTCTCGCCACTGTCGTACCCGCCAAATATTGGCACGTCCTGGAAGACGGCCGCATTCAGTGCGACCTCTGCCCGCGCTTTTGCAAGCTTCACGACAATCAGGAAGGCTTGTGTTTCGTGCGCGCGCGACGTGGCGAGCAGATGGTGTTGACTACCTATGGTCGATCCAGCGGCTACTGTGTCGATCCCATCGAAAAAAAACCGCTCAATCACTTCCTGCCGGGAACGCCGATTCTGTCATTTGGCACGGCCGGTTGTAATCTGGCCTGCAAGTTTTGTCAGAATTGGGACATCAGCAAGGCGCGCGAGACCGACATTCTGGCCGATCAGGCGCCGCCGGAGCTGATCGCCCGCGCCGCGAAAAAGCTGGGCTGTCCGAGCGTCGCCTATACCTACAACGACCCGGTGATTTTCATGGAATACGCCATCGATGTCGCCAAAGCCTGTCGCGCACTGGACATTAAATCGGTCGCGGTGACCGCGGGTTACATCTGCGACGAGCCACGCAAGGAATTTTTCAGCTACATGGATGCGGCCAACGTTGATCTCAAAGGGTTCACCGAACGCTTTTATCACAAAATCTGCGGCGGCCACTTGCAGCCGGTGTTGGATACGCTGAAATACCTCAAGCACGAAACCAATGTGTGGTTTGAAATCACCACCTTGTTGATCCCGGGTGAGAACGATTCGGATCAGGAGCTGGAAGAAATGACCCGGTGGGGCGTGGAAAATCTCGGCCCCGATGTGCCCTGGCACTTCACCGCTTTTCATCCCGACTGGAAGATGATGGATAAACCGCCCACACCCCCAGAAACCCTGACACGCGCGCGGCGCATTGCCATGAAAAACGGTGTGCGCTATGCCTATACGGGGAATGTGCACGACATCGAGGGCGGCAGCACTTATTGCCATCATTGCGGCCAGCGGCTGATCGGCCGCGACTGGTATGTGATCAGCGAATGGCGTCTGACCGACGACGGCCGCTGTCAGGACTGTGGCACGCCGTGCGCCGGCGTGTTTCATGGTCCGGCGGGAGATTGGGGATCGCGGCGGCTGCCGGTGCGGCTCAGGGATTTCGCGGTGTGATGCGATTCGAACCACGTCATCCATGGAATGTCACCCCCAGGCAGGCCGTCGCCATCCAGCAAGAGTTGCGCAAAGAAGTCATCACCGAAGACCGGCTTGACGAAGTGCGCCAGGTGGCCGGCGTGGACGCGGGCTTTGAACAGAGCAACACCGTTACCCGCGCCGCGATAGCCGTGCTTGGTCTGCCCGATTTGCAACTGCGCGACAGCACGATCGCGCGGTTGCCAACTTCCTTTCCTTATGTGCCCGGCCTGCTTTCCTTTCGTGAAGTGCCGTCGGTGTTGCAAGCTCTCGAACGATTATCCGCGCTGCCCGACCTTTTGCTATGCGACGGTCAGGGCATCGCCCATCCGCGCCGCTTTGGTATTGCCTGTCACCTTGGCGTGCTGACCGGCATTCCGTCCATCGGTGTAGCGAAGACCCTCCTGACTGGCGCCCACGCTCCGGTGCCCGATGCACGCGGCGCCTGGGTGCCGTTGCGCGATCAAGGGGAGGTGATCGGCGCGGTGCTACGCACCCGCCGCGGCGTCAAACCGATTTATGTATCTATCGGGCATTGTGTGAGTCTGGAGACGGCGGTCGATTATGTGATGCGTTGCACCACCAAATACCGCCTGCCCGAGACCACGCGCTGGGCGCATCGGCTGGCATCGGGTTCGGGTAGGGTTCCAGTTGTTTCGTAGAGCGCGTCTCACGCACCACACAGCTGGTGCGTGCGGCGTACCCTACCCAATCCCCCCTGATCGAACGGAATGCTCCGATGTCAAAATCCTACATATCGAAAAGACCGCAAGTATTTTGATATAGATCAAAGTCTGAATAAAAAACTGATCTTAGAATTAAGAGGAACTTCTGACGCGGACATATCCATGAGCTCTGGTGAAATTTCCCTGTTCGCCCTCGACGCCAGCCGCGATTTTGGCGAGAGAGTCGGCGCGCATCTCGGAATTCCGCTCAGCGCCCATGAGGAAAGGGAATTTGAAGACGGCGAGCACAAAGCGCGGCCGCTGGTGAATGTGCGCGGCAAGGATGTCTTTGTCATTCAGTCGATCTACAGCGATGCCCGGCAGAGCGTCAATGACAAGCTGTGTCGTCTGCTGTTCTTTATCGGTTGTCTCAAGGATGCCGCCGCGGCACGCGTCACCGCAGTGGTCCCTTACCTTGGTTATTCCCGCAAGGATCGCAAGACCCAGGCGCGTGATCCAGTGACGACGCGCTATGTCGCCCGATTGTTCGAGGCAGTCGGCACGGATCGCATGCTGACGCTGGATGTGCACAACCTGGCAGCGTACCAGAACGCCCTCCGTTGTGGCGCGGATCATCTGGAGGCGAATAAGCTATTCGTGGAATATTTCGCCCCGCTGGTGAGAGATGATGCTGTCGCCATCGTCTCACCTGACGTGGGAGGAATCAAACGGGCCGAACAATTCCGGCGGGCGTTGAGTGAAACGCTGGGCAAGGAGATATCAACCGCCTTCATGGAAAAGTATCGTTCCAAAGGGGTCGTCACCGGCGAGGCGATCATTGGCGATGTCAAAGGACGGGTGGTCATCATCATCGACGATCTGATCAGCACAGGCACGACCATGGCCCGCGCCGCCAAGACTTGCCACATGCTGGGCGCACGGAAGGTCTTCGCCGCCGCCTCGCACGGTGTGTTTACCGGCGCCGCTAGTCAAGTGTTGACGGAGCAGGCGCTGGAGAAAATCGTCATAACGGATACCATCCCACCATTTCGGCTGGCGCCCGATCTGATCAGTGACAAACTGATCATCCTCAATGCCGCAGTGTTGTTTGCGCAGGCTGTGCAGAGGATCCATTCGGGCGGCTCGATTGTGGAGCTGTTGGAGATTTGAGTACTGATGAAAAAAACCTTGAGGGCCGTTCTCAAGCGTGTTTGATCGTACTGATATGTCTTTCCGCTAGATCGAGATACTCTTTTGCCATCATGAACCATGTCTGCGCCTCACGGATCTGCGGTTCGCGCAGTTTGTACCACATCCACCCGCCTATCTCATGCAACGCATGGTAAGACGTTTGCAGTGCGTGCGCGGATGGGAGCCAAGCGAACGCTCCGCGTTCTATCGGCCAGGGGGTGACGAAACCGGTGGGGGCGGGGATGACCGCGATGCCTGCTCGTTCGAAAGCGAGCACGGAGCGCGGCATGTGCCAGGCGTGGGTGACGAGGTAAACGCGTCGGATGTGCGCCTGTTCAAGAAAGGGGCGGCTGTAACGGGCGTTTTCGAAAGTGGTGAGGCTTTTGTCTTCGACCCATTTCACGGCTACGCGGAAGTCGTTGACCAGCACATCTTTCATGATTCTCGCCTCGGCGGAGGTTTCGCCGTGCGGGGCGCCGCCGGTGACCAGGATTGGCAGGTTGGTCAGCCGGTGCAGATGGGCGCCATAGCGCAGCCGCTCCAGACCGAATTTGGATGCGGTGTCTCTGCCATATTCCGGTGCGCCATAGTTGCGCCCCGCGCCCAGCACGACGATCGCTTGCGCTTTGGGATGTTGAAGATCGGCGGCGGTGAGAGCGGGATAATCTTTCTGCAAGGAATCCATCAGCCACAGCGCCGTGGCGGGAATGCTGAACAGGTATAAGGTTGTCAGGGATAGTGCCAGCAGGGCGATGCCCAGCCGTTTTTTCTTGCGCAGCAGAGCGAGGCCGAGGATGGCCAGGAGCAGATTGACGGCGGGGGGCAGCACCAGCAACTCGGCGGCGCGTGTCAGCAATACGCTCACTCGGGTTCCTCATCTTTCGTTTTCGCGATCCGCGCCACCGCCGTGATGCGTTGATATCGCAATTGCTCGGCCAGCCTGTCACCCGTGTAGCCCTTTTCCACCAGGGGCTTCACCGCCACTGCCTGTGCCGCTTGCAGGGCGGCGCGGAACAGATCGGCTTGGGGATAGGGCCGTTCTTCGTAACCCGGCCGGCCACGCGAGTCGGCTTCGCAGGCCAGCAGAAAACTTTCGAAGCGTTGCGGGCGGCGCAATGCGTCCAGCGCTTGCAGCGTATCGAGCAAGGTGGAAGGCCGCAACTCGCCGGCGCGGTGGCAATGGGTGTGATAGCGCGCCGTCAGTACGGCGAGATCGCGGTAATCCGCGGGTGCGCGCAGCCGCCGGCACAGGTCCAGTACCAGCGCCACGCCGCGCTCTTCGTGGCCGAGGTGGCGTGGCCATTCCTCCGGCGGCGTGGTTCCCTTGCCGAGGTCGTGCATCAGCGCGGCAAAGCGCACGCACGGGTCGCTGGACAGGCGCGCTGCTTGATCCAGCACCATCATGGTATGCACGCCGGTGTCGATTTCGGGGTGATGTTCGATGGGCTGGGGTACCCCAAACAGGCGATCGATTTCAGGGAACAGCCGCGCCAAGGCGCCGCAGTTGCGCAGTACTTCGAAAAAGCGTGCCGGACGCGATTCACCCAGTGCTCGTTCTAACTCCGCCCATACCCGTTCGGGCACCAGGGTATCGACCTCGCCCGATTCAACCATGCGGCGCATCAGCATATTGGTTTCCTCGGCAACGCGAAAGTCCATACCGGCAAACCGCGCGGCGAAACGAGCCACGCGCAGGATGCGCACCGGGTCTTCGGCAAAGGCGGGCGAGACATGGCGCAACAGGCGCTGACGCAGATCCTCCGCGCCGCCGAAAGGATCGATCAATGCGCCATCCGGCGTCTCGGCCATGGCATTGATGGTGAGATCGCGGCGGCGCAGATCGTCGATCAGCGTCACGTCGGGGGCGGCATGGACGGCAAAGCCCTTGTAGCCTGGGCCGGTCTTGCGTTCGGTGCGCGCCAGTGCGTATTCCTCGTGGCTTTCCGGGTGCAGAAACACCGGAAAATCCTTGCCCACTTGCCGGTATCCCAGATCCAGCATCCGCTGTGGCGTTGCGCCGACCACGACCCAGTCGCGATCCTGCACCGGTAGACCGAGCAGCTTGTCGCGCACGGAACCGCCGACCTGGTAGATCTCCATCGTCACACTAATCGCGCCCCGCTATCCGACGGTAGTCATAATAGCGAGCGCGCTGATCACGCTTGTTCAGGTAAAACGGCACTACCGCCTCGATGGCCGTCGGCTGAATGCCGAACACGGCAGGGAATTCCTCCTTGCACTCGCTGTTCACCTGCATCGACAGGTAATTGTCGGGGGTGAGCGGTGTGCCGGGGGCGAATTGCATGATGCCCGCCATCAGCCGCGACAGTGAGTCACCCAGGCCGATGATGATGCGGTCGATGTCCAGTACGCGGGCGGCATATTCGACCAATTGCCTGAGCGTATAACCACGCGGGCCGCACAGATCGTAACGTTCACCGGCGGTTGCCTTGTCACGCAGCGCGGTGATAAAGGCGTGAACGACATCGCCGACATACACCGGGGCGAAGCGCGCCTCGGGGCAAGCCAGCGGCACGATGGGCGCAAACTTCAGCAGCGTTGCGAAACGGTTGAAGAAGTGGTCGCCGGGGCCGAAGATCACAGAGGGACGGAAGCTGGTCACGCGCAAGCCCTGCGCCGACGCGGCATGGACAATATCCTCGCCTTTGCCCTTGCTACGCAGATAGCGGCTGGGGCCTTTGGCGGCATCGGCGTTGAGCGCGCTCATGTGCAGCAGGCGCGTCACGTCCTGGGCGACGCAGGCTTGCACTATCTTGCGCGGCAGATCGACATGCGTGGCCTGAAAGGTGGTCTTGCGGTTCTCGTTGAGAATACCGATCAGGTTGATGACGGTGTCGCAGCCCGCGAAGGCGCGCTTGAGCGCTTCGGGATCGTGAACGTCGGCATCCACCACTGCCACGCCTGGCCAGACCGTCAAGTCACGGTGCCGTTCCGGGTGCCGCACAATCAGTCTCAGCCGGCAGCCTTCCTTGACCAACTGATTGACCAAATGACGGCCGACAAAGCCGCTGGCTCCCAATACACAAATGCTGCGTTTCTTCATTTCTGGTTCAACTTCAAACACGATCAACGGCCCTCGAAATTTTTCCGTTGATTGTCCTTGTCTGGTGGGGGATGGTCAAGGACGGCGTGTCGTTTAGCGTTCTCGTTCGGCGGTACACTCGCCGCAATCAAGACATTCCGCTCCGAAGGCGGGTGAAGTGCTCCGCTCGATCAGGCTGATCCTGTCGGTGCACGATAACAGCATCAGCTTCCGGAACAAACCCTGGAGAGCCTTGCTGGCCGCAGGCTCATGCGCCGCCGCATCGTGCGGTCTCGCATAATCCCACCGCATCCGCACCGCCCCCGTGTCCGCGTCGAGGATGCTCAAGCGGGGATCTCCATTTTCCAGCCAGGCGTCGATGATGTATCGCATGTGGCACCTCCGTGCGTCGTTGAGGCTGTAGAAAAACCTCTGGACAGGGAATTTTTATGATCACGGAAAAATTTCGACCTCCTGAGATGCTCTGTATTCAACGATCTCACCCCTCG
>SBBG01000111.1 GCA_005240065.1 Gammaproteobacteria bacterium
CACGACGGGCCGCCCGCACAATGCGCCGCTCAAAGCGGGCAAGACCAACCCGATTGGCCAACAGCCCGAGTCGGCGCGGGAGATGCCGTTCCTTCACATATTGCTCGTGCATGTATAAATGCTCGACATTGTGGGATCGATACAGCACGGGCACCCCAAGCCTGTGCCCCAGCCATAGGGCCACGACGCCCCCATAGAGACCATCAAGCAGAATGGCGTCGGGTTCAAAAGCCTGAGCCCATGTCACGAGCGCCCCGCGATTGGTCGTTACCCACCGCGCCGCCGCGTGCGAAGGCATACGCCACAGATTCAACAAACGCGCGAACACTTCCCCCGGGGATCGCCGAATTGGCTGCACCTTCACTTGGTCGCATACTGGACCCAACAGGCCCAAAAGCTCATCCGAAGGTGGCTGTGATCGGCCCACGTCATACCAGCACAATAGTGCGAGTTCCACGCCCCCCGCTTTCAGCGCCTGCAAACGACGCCAGACGTCAACCCGGCCACCCGAGTTCGCAGGCAAAGGGATATCACTCGCAATACAAAGCAGGCGCATGGCAGTCATACAAACGGGATCGGAGGACTTGCGCCAAGATCGTAACGCAGCCCCCGTGGACGGTCGCCGATCTTCTTGGCCGGCACCCCACCGACTATCGTGTAGGGCGGCACGCTTTTCGTGACAACTGCACCGGCAGCCACCACCGCGCCTTCGCCAATGGTCACACCGGGAAGTATCGTCACCCTACAGCTCACCCACACATGATCCTGTATTTCAACCGGCCCACCGATGTCTCGAAAGTCTGGATCACGGTAGTCATGCTGCACCGTCCAAATCCACACTCCAGTGCTTAAATTGACATTTTTTCCAATGCGGAGTCCCTTCCTGCCGTCCAGAATTGCGTTGTGCCCGATGATGGCAGAATCGCCAATTTCGACAAGGCGCGGGTGTCGAATCTCGGCGCCAGAATAAATCACAGCGCGCCGCCCCAGGCGTAACCCCATAAGACGATACAAAAATGCGCGAATAAGGTGGGATGGCACTTTACCTATGCCTTGCAGGCAAAGGTACTTCAATCCATGCAAAACAAGCCAAACGCGGTATTTCAATTTATCCATTTGAAGGCTTCTCCGAGAGACCCATCAGCATGCCTTGGCAAGCCGCCCAAGCTTGTTTGAATCGGCCCTTGACGGCCAGCTTGATCGGCTGTTTGATCGCGTTCAGGAGAACCAGGGGCAGGAGATGCCTCGGGAAAAACTGTCGCGCATACAGCAGCCGACTCTTGTGCAGGTGCTTGAGGGATAGCGGCGATCCGCCCGAAGGATCGGTACCGATCGAAGCGCCTTCCTTGTGCAGCACCACGCAGCCCGGTGCATAGCCAAGCGGCAGTCGGCCGCGTGCCCGTTCAGCCCAGTCCAGTTCCTCGTAATAAAGAAAGTAGCGCTCCGACAGGAAGCCGACGCATTCCATCCATTCACGCGTAGCGAACATCGAAGCCCCTAGTACGTAGGACATTTCCGCCTCGACCTCGGCTACGAAAGCGGCATCGCTGCGAACGTCGTGGAGCGGCAGAAAGGCATGCAGGTGGCGTGTCTCGGCAGTGAGGTGATTGACGCTGCCACCGCCCAGCGCCTGCACCACATCCGGGCGGTCGTGATAAACGACAGTGCAGCCCCATAGTCCTACCATGGGGCGGCCTTGAGCTGCCTCACGTAACGCCGCAAGGGCATCGGGGCGTACTTCGGTGTCGTTGTTCAACAACCAGAAATAACCGACGTTCTGGGTATGCAACGCCAAGCGCAGACCAACATTATTCCCCCCCGCGAAACCCAGGTTGCCCTGGTTGTCCACCAATACGATAGGCGCACCGCATGGAGTCCCAGCCTCAATGGCCACTCGGTCTGATTCGGCGAAATGCAGGTCATCGGCCCGCCCCCAACGACGCCACGCGTTCGCATAGCCGGGCAGGCGCTCGCCTAGCAACTGGCGCAAGTGCGCCAGCGAACCGTCAGTTGAGCCGTTATCGCACACCACCAACTGCTCGAAGGGCACATTCATGGCAAACAGGCTGTCGATGCAGGCAATGGTGTCCCGCCAGCCGTTGTAGTTCAGCAGGACAATGGCAACACCTTGGCCAGTCATGCAAGCGGGGGCAGCGATCATTCCACTCCTCTCTGTAAACGCCGGTAGGTGCCCCACATGTTGCGGAGCACCGGCAGCCAACCACCCCGGCTGGCACATTGGAATAGCCGTAGGCCATTGAATCTCGGCCATACCCCTCGGCGCAGAAACACGGCAAACAGCCGACCCAGCACGACACGCTTGCGCGTTAGCTGATAGGGCTGCATGCGTGCAATATCCTCCACCGGGCAGTCCTCGGCATGCAGGGCGCCAGCCAATACCGCAGCGCGGACAAGCTCCTCGCCCGACCCTGTGCGGCTCAGGATAAGGCTGCGACCCTCACGCTCCGTGAAATCGGGATAACCGTTCTCCCCATACCAGGCATCGGCGCATACCACATCCGCAAATTCGCCGGTACCATCGGGACACAATTTGCAACGCAATTGCAAATGCTTGCCGAGGATTTTTCCCCATGAGCTGTTGTAGTCCATGGTCAGTTCGCGTCCGTCGCCGGTCACTGCGGTGGCATGGCCCGGCCAACCATTACCCCGGTAGTTGAAGCGCACTACCTCCTTCGCGCTGGTACCAAGAGCCGTCAAGACCTCGTGCGTACCTGCAAGGCTCGGCACACCCGCACACATAAAGGAGAGCACGGCCACAACTTGCTCCGCACGCTCCGGGTACAACCGGAGAAAAGCCCGTAGCGCGGCAACATCGCAGGGTTTCCCCACAAAAGCAAAACGCTCGCTGCTGGCGAACAAAGCATCCAGGTCTTCCAGTAGTGCCACCGGTGC
>SBBG01000173.1 GCA_005240065.1 Gammaproteobacteria bacterium
ATATCCACCCCCGTTGCCCAAGTCGGATTGAGCGGGTTGCTGATATCGAACACCTGCATGCCGTTCGCGCCATTGGCCGTGAAGGCGAATTTTCCCTGCGTGGCGACCTGCATCACCTCGCCCCGCGCATGATAGTGCCCGGCCAGCGCAGGCCGGGCGGGATTGCTGACATCAAGCACAGCGAAACCGCCCCACCAGTCGCCGATATAGGCATGATCACCCTTGAGACCGATACCCCAGGCTGCGCCGCTGGTATCGTAATTGCCGACGATCACAGGGTGCGCGGGATCAGCCACGTCGATGATTTGCACGCCCGCGAACCAGTCCGTCACATACGCCAAGTTACCTTGCAAAGCAATGGCACGCGCATTACCCGGCGTGGCGACATGCCCCAGCGGCCTGGGTTGGGCGGGGTTACTGATATCGAGCACATAAAAACCCTGGTCGAAAAAGGCGGCATAGGCGACATTACCACGCACCACCACGTCCTCCGCCGCGCCGCCAGGCGCGAACGCACCGATCTGCCGTGGCTGGCGCGGCTCGGAGACATCGAACACCAGGATACCGGAGCCGTCGTCCGCGACAAACAGCGTATTGCCCGCCACATCCAGGCTCCACGCCTTGCCTGGCGTATCGACGTCGGCGATGATTTGCGGGAACGCAGGACGGCTGACATCGATCAACTGAAAACCGCCGCGATGGCTGGCCAAATACAACACGTTGCCGACGAGCTTGGGCGTATACGCCAAGCCGTTCGTAGCCAGGCTCGCCACAGACATGGGCCGGCCGGGATCCTTGACGTTCAACACCTGCAAACCCCAGTCGTCATCGGCGACAAAGGCGTAATCGCCCTCCACCCAGACGCCCTTGGCCGATCCCGGTGTATGATAGGTTGACAGCAGCCGCGGGTGGCGGGGATCGCGAATGTCGTAGAGATGCACTCCGGAAAACCAGTCCGCTACATAGGCGATGTCGTCACGTATGAACAAGCGCCGCTCACCGCCGAAATTAACGCCCTGCCCCACATCCAGATTCTGGTTGGAAAAGTGCGGAGGCAGCGCGGAAAAATCGATCACCAGTACTTTGGAAGGCAGCGCCACCATCACATCGCCACCCTCTCCGAACCACGCATCCACGGCGTTTTCCGCGCCGCGCCAAGTGGCGATCACCGACGGCAGGGAGAGCTTGGTGATGTCGAGCAGGATTACCTCGGCGCGATCATTCCACACCACCGCCCGCTGCCCGTGCATACGAACCCCGGCGACATTGCCCAGCCGGCCGTGACTACCCAGCCATTTCGGATGAGATGGATCGGCGATATCAAACACCGTCACCCCCCCGCCTCGCGCCACCAGCGCCACATCATCCTGCACCGCCACGGCAACGGCGCCCGCTGCCCACGATGTCGTCCCCTCCCTTGCCGTCGTCCCGCGGACCGTAGGATCTGGCGGCAATGTCTTTTTCAGAAACGGACCGCCCGGCGCCAGCAGAAACCGGCTGCCGGGTGAGACCGGGCCACCCACCGTTACCTTGGTGGCACGGCCATAAGGCACCGAATCGGGGACAACTGAAACGGCTGCGGATTCCGTCGGCACTGAAGCCGCCATCAATAGGCAAAGCAAGATGCGGTATAGAATAAGCATCGGATTCCTTTAGTAAATTTTTAACTGACGATATATTACAGCGGATAGCGAGCTTCTGCCGGAAACATTTTTATTATCGCCGTTCCTTTGTGTAACAAAAATTTAATTTGCTTTTCCACATTTCAATACATAAAATTTCTTTGAAGACTGGTTAAGATGCAAGGTTTTTCTAGAGGCACCGTTTCAACAAGAACGGTGCTGTCCGCGACAAGGGACGCGCGGGGGGTGGAAACAGTCTTGACACCTTTGATTTTTCACTGAACCAAGGAGATAGCAAACCATGAAAAAACTCGCCGCCACAGCAATAGGAACGGCGTTGGCCCTGTCATGCGGTACGGCACAGAGCGCCAATTCCAGCTATGACATAGGAACTCTCGGCGCCACGCTCTTCAACAATACTTTCGCCGTAGCTCCAGGCCCTTTTCCAAACATATTCCTTGACGCACACACCTTTGATTTGAACGGCTCGCTCCCCTCCATGGTTCAGGGGAATATAAAAGAGTTTCAATTCGGATCGCTGCTTGACATCGCCAACGGAATGTTCAGCCTGGGCGTCTTCGACAGCAGCAATAACCAGGTAACCGATACCAACCTCGACCCTCTCGTTTTCCAGGGCACACTGAACCCAGGCAACGACTATTACTTCGGCGTGCTGGGCATGACGACCGGCTCCGCAGGCGGCGCATATTCCCTCAGCGCAATCGCTCAACCGGTTCCCGAAGCCGAAACCTGGGCAATGATGGTGGCCGGCCTTGGATTACTAGGCTGGTATTTTTCTTCGCGCCGCCGCACAGCCGAGGAACACCCAGAGGGCCTGCCTGCCACCGCCTGATCTGCTGCCTGCCCGCGCAACATCAAAAGCCGTAGCTTCCCCGCTACGGCTTTTTTATTCCCACACCCAATCTTCTTCATTCACCGCTCAAATAAGGAACGGTTTTTGCCTCCACACTGCATCGCCCGCCAGAGTTCCCTCCGGCGGGACACCCAAGAACCTCAGGGAGATGCGTATCATGACGTGCGATCAGACATATTACCGGAATTTACACCAGCCTCTGAAACAGGACCCAAGTGCTCCAACGTTCAAATTAAAGCAACCTCCGAAGGAGTCGCGCCATAAAAACGGCATGGCGCTCAAAATGCGCTATACTTTGCGCCATGTTTCCGTCATACCCCATACCAGCCAGGTGACTCCATGGAGCGCATCACCATTTCGCTTGAAAACACACTCGCCAAACAATTCGACGAATTCATCCGCGCCCGTGGTTATTCCAATCGATCGGAGGCGATGCGCGACCTGATCCGCGAACGGCTGGAGAGCGAACGCCTTGAGAAATGGGAAGAAGGCCACTGCGTCGCAACGTTGAGCTATATCTACAATCATCACGAAAGCGAACTGGCGAGCCGCATCACTTCAGTGCAGCACGAGCACCACGATCTGACCTTGTCCAGCATGCACGTGCACCTGGACCACGACAACTGCCTGGAGATCGCCATCCTGCGCGGCCCCATCCAGGCGGTGCGCGACTTCGCCAACACCGTCATCGCCGCACGCGGCGTGCGTCATGGCAAGCTGCACATGGTGCCGGTGGAGATCCGCGAAGAAAAGCATCCCTCTTCACCTCATTCGCATACGCATAGCTATCCCATCACCTGATTGACAACAAACGATGCGCTCCAAAGAAGAAAGCACCAGGATCATCTACGTCCGTCACGGCAAGACCGACTTCCCCCTCGACCGCATTTATTGCGACGATGCGGAAGACCCGGTGCTCAATGACGAAGGCAAGCACCAGGCCGCACACGCGGCGGAGCTATTGCGTCACGAGAAGATCGGCCTGATCATCGCCAGCCCCAGCAATCGTACTTGGATGACAGCCGAAGCTGTCGCCAACATCACTGGCGCCCCGCTTGAGGCCAATGCCGAATTAAAGGAAAGGCGTTTCGGGATATGGGAGGGACTGTTCTTCCACGAGATCGAACGCGATTACCCCGAGCTATATCAAGAATGGAAACAGAACCAGAGCGCCTTCAAGCCGGAGGGTGGCGAGTCGGTTTATGATCTGCTGGCAAGAGTGAAAACGGTCATCGGCGAGCTTATCACGCAACATCCGGGAAAGACCATCGTCGTCGCGTCCCACGTCGGCCCCATCCGCGTCTGCCTGACCGACGCCCTGAAAATGCCGGTGGAGATGTACCGGCAACTGAACATCGATTATGGCTCGCTGACCAGGATGGATTATGGCAGGAGCCAGAACAATCTGATGTACATGAATATCTCAAGCAAGACGATGGGCAAAGGGTAGGGTGCGTCCCGCGCACACCCTCCGTGTGGTGCGTGAGAGGCACCTTACGAAACTAATCTACCCCCTACGTTTATCTCGCAAAGCCTCGTCCAGCTCCCGCAAGCGCTGGGGCGTGCCGACATCCACCCAGCCACCGGTGTAATGTTCGCCAGACACCTGACCGGTTTCCATCGCCTTGCGTAACAGCGGCGCCAGCGGGAATTTGCCCGGTTCGCATCCTGCGAACAACTCGGGGCGATAGACGCCTATCCCGCTGAAGGTCAGCGCCTGATCACCTTCCACTGGCGTTGCCACCTTCCCTTCTCGCAGCACGAAATCCCCCTTCGGGTGATGCGGCGGATTGTTTACCAACACCAGATGCGCCAGCCCTTTGGGTTCCCTGGGTAATTGCTGAAAGGGGTAATCGGTCCAGATGTCGCCGTTCACAACCATGAACGGCGCATCCCCCAACAGCGGCAATGCCTTGAAGATGCCTCCGGCGGTCTCCAGCCCCGTTTCACCTTCCGGTGAATAGAGAATGCGCGCACCGTAACGGCTACCATCGCCCAATCTGGCCTCGATTTGCGCGCCCAGGTGCGCATGATTGATGACGATCCCGGTAATACCGACGCTGACCAGAGCAGCGATGTGGTATTCGATAAGACAACGGCCACCCGCCGCCAGCAGGGGTTTGGGGATGTGATCGGTCAGTGGACGCATGCGTTCACCGCGCCCGGCGGCAAGAATCATCGCTTTCATAAGGCGCTTTTCATAGTTCAGCCTTCTGCTCGCGATTGAGCAGCGCCGTGACGGCATCTCGCGGCAAACGGCCCGCATGCAGCACCTGATAAACCTGTTCAGTGATGGGCATCTCGATATGCAGGCGCTGCGCCAGCCGCCATACCTCGCGCGCCGTCTGCACGCCTTCGACTGCCTGGCCGATGGCGGCCAGCGCGGCGGGCAATGCCTCGCCCCGCCCCAAGGCCAGCCCCAGGCGGCGATTGCGCGACTGATTGTCAGTGCAGGTCAGCACAAGATCACCGAGACCCGACAAACCCATGAAGGTATCGCGCTTGCCGCCCAGCGCTTCGCCCAAACGCATCATCTCGGCCAGTCCGCGCGTCACCAGCGCTGCGCGGGTGTTAGCGCCGAAGCCAAGGCCGTCGGCGATGCCCGTGGCGATCGCCAGCACATTCTTGACCGCCCCGCCGACCTCGACCCCCGCGACATCGCTGGAAGTATAGGCACGGAAGGCGCCGCCGTGCAGCCGGGACGCGATATGCGCCGCGAACTGCGGCGAGCTGGAAGCCACCGTCACTGCGGCCGGCAGACCGGCGGCCACTTCGCGGGCGAAGGTGGGACCGGAGATCACCGCGGCGGGCACGGCTCCACCCAGCACGTCGGCCGCCACCTGGTGCAACAGCCGCCCGCTACCCGGCTCGAACCCCTTGGTCGCCCAGGCCAGGCGCGTATCGGGTCCGATATACGGCGCCATCAACTCCAGCGTGGAGCGAAAACCCTCGCTGGGTACCGCCACCAGCACATCCAGAGCCTCAACCAAGGCACGCGCCATATCACCGGTGGGATGGAGAAGATCGGGGAAAACGGCGCCGGGGAGAAAGCGGGCGTTACGACGCGATGCCAGCAGCTCGGCGACATGCCGCACGTCGTGCCCCCACAGCCAGACGGTCTGGCCGTTGCGGGCAAGGTGGATGGCAAGCGCCGTGCCCCAGGAGCCGGCGCCGAGCACAGCGATGGGCAGTTGGGCAACGAAAGCATTCATCCGGTCACCTAACTCTGCTGTGTCACAAAGCGCTGAAGGGCGCATTGCGGCGTTAAAATCGGGCTCAAAATGCTCACTTACTACGTGTAAACTCCGCTTTTTCGCCCGATTTTGCCTTGCACTGCATCCCTTGATCGCTTTGTGACACAGTAGATCTAAGCCAGCCCGTTTTAGTGGGCGGTCTGCGGCGTTTGAATCTGCTGTTGCTGCTGCACATGCTGCGCATAGAGAGCGTCGAAATTAACCGGCGCCAGCAGCATTTGCGGGAACCCGCCCTTGGTGACGAGGTCGGAAACGACCTCGCGCGCGTAAGGAAAAAGAATGTTAGGGCAATAGCTGCCGATAATGGCCGCCAAACCGTTTCCGTCAAAACCGTCGATATTGAAAATGCCCGCCTGTTGCACCTCGATCAGGTAAGCTACCTTGTCGCCAAGCTTGGCGGTCACCGTCAGGGACAACACGACCTCATGCACCCCTTCGTTCAGCGTCGAGGCATTGTTGCCGATCTGCAAATTCACTTCCGGCTCCCACTTTTCGAGAAAAATATGCGGGGAGTTGGGGGTCTCGAAGGAGACATCCTTGATATAGATCTTCTGGACGGCGAATTGCCCTTGAGCGGGCTGCTGTTCTTGGTTGTCTGACATGGATATATTCCTTAGGTTTTAGAATTACGGATTACTTGTTGGTAGGAAGATTGGCATTCTTCCACGCCATGATTCCGCCCGCAAGCTTGTACACCGTCTGGAACCCCTGCTTGCGCAATAATGCACCGGCGCGGGTGGCGCGGTCACCGCTGCGGCAGTAAACGATGATCGGCCTGGATTTGTAGGCTTCCAGTTCGCTCAGACGCTTGTCAAGCACACCCAGCGGAATGTGCAACGCCCCGGAAATATGCCCTTCGGCGTATTCCTTGTCTTCGCGCACATCGAGCATCACAGCATCGGCCTGGTTGATTTGGCGGATGGCCCCATTCGGGTCGACATCCTTGAACCCCAAAAACTTGCTCTTCAGCATATCGCTTAACAGCAATATGGAAAGAAACACCAAGGCGAACGAAAGTATCCAGTGATCGAGAATGAATGTGCCTAGCTTTTCCATTGTGAAATTCAGAAAAAATAACGGGGGGATTAGTGCCGGGATTTCCTCGCGGGACGCTCGCAAAACACTTCGCGCATCATGGCGACAAGGCGCAGGGTGCGAACGTCGCCGACGCGGTAAAACACCCGGTTGGCATCCTTGCGCGATGCGAGGATGCCCTTGTCCTTCATGATGGCCAGATGCTGCGAGATGTTGCTCTGCGAGGTGCCCACCGCTTCCACCAGATCCTGCACGCTCAGCTCTCCGTCACCCAAGGTGCAGAGAATCTTCAAGCGCAAGGGATGCGCAATGGCCTTCAGGGAACGCGAGGCCAGATCGATATCTTCCTCGTGCAGGATGAGCTGCGCATTGTTTGCCGTATTCATGGTGACGCCCCTGCTCATTGCCCTGACCAACGATCCTTTACAGTACCCAGCCACAAGCAAAACATTATACAATATTAATTTACCTTAGTAGATAAAGCGCAAAGCATTAGCGCCACGGAGTAAAAAACACGCCATGCCGCCCGTCAAACACCGCCCCTTGGCCCTGATCATCCTGGATGGCTGGGGCTACAGCGAAAATCCCAACTACAACGCCATTTTCAGCGCCCGCAAGCCGGTCTGGGATCATTTGTGGAGCCATTACCCCCATACTCTGATCCACGGCTCCGGTACGGCGGTTGGCCTGCCCGATGACCAGATGGGCAATTCCGAGGTGGGGCACCTCAATCTCGGCGCGGGACGCGTGGTGTACCAGGAACTCAGCCGCATCGACCGGGCCATCAAAAGCGGCATGTTCTTCAGCAACCGGACCTTGACCGGCGCCGTCGATCAGGCGGTCGCCGCCGGCAAGGCGGTGCATATCCTCGGCCTGCTGTCCCCAGGCGGCGTGCATAGTCACGAAGAGCACATCCAGGCCATGGCCAGGCTGGCTGTGGAGCGCGGTGCGGCGCGGGTGTACCTGCACGCC
>SBBG01000214.1 GCA_005240065.1 Gammaproteobacteria bacterium
CCGGCGCTTCGCCATTGCAGCAAATGGGCGGCATGCACGGCATGACCGCGCCGCAAGCCGACACCGCGTCGCTGGCCGAGGTGTTGCGGCGCGCCAAGGCCGAGGGCGCGGTGACGGTGCTGGCCAGCACACTCGGCGCTGACGAGGCGCGCGCCTTGCTGCCATTGCAACATGTCGATGTTTTGCTGATCCGCTCCGCCTATGAAAAATATGGCGAACCGAAGATGCTCGATCATACCCTGGTGTTGCAGCCGGGATCGCGTGGCCAGCGCTTTGGCCGGCTCGATGTTGTACTCGATGGCGCGGGCGCGATCGAATCCTGGAAGCATCGGGTCATCACCATGCCCAACACCGTTCCCGATGCCCCGCGCATGAGGTCCTGGTACCGGGAATACAACGCCCGCGTCAAGGCCGACTATAAAAAGGGCGTGAAGATCGCCAAGGCGCGGCAGGCCGGGCAGAGTCCCTACGCCGGAGCGTTGGCCTGCCAGAGTTGTCACGCCGGGCAGCACAAGATCTGGAATGCCAGCCGCCATGCCCATGCCTACGACAAGCTGCGCCGCGTCAACAAGGCCTTCGACCCCAACTGCATCGTCTGCCACACGGTAGGTTTCAACAAGCCTGGCGGTTTCATCGACGACGACAGCACGGCCAATCTCGCCAATGTGCAATGCGAATCCTGCCACGGCGCGGCGCGGGCGCATGCCGAGACGGGCGGCGCGAAGCCGGTCGGCAACGCCGGCTGGCCGCGCGAACGGATGTGCGCGCAGTGTCATGTGCCGGCGCACAGCCCGTCGTTCAATGTCGACGTTTATTGGCCGAAGATCATGCACTCGCGCGGCGCCGGCGGCAAGTGACGATGCGGTCGTCACCCGATTACACGGTGCGGGAAAGCGCGCGGGCCACGCGCGTCTGCCTCAAGATCTCGCTGGCCGGGCAACTGGAAGTGGTGGTGCCGCGCGGCTTCGATCCGCGGCGCGTGCCGGCGCTGGTGGACAGGAAACGGGCGTGGATCGACACGGCACTGCGGCGGGTCGACGAACAACGCTCCCTGTTCGCGCCGAATATTTCCAAAGCCCTGCCCAATGAGATTATTCTGCAAGCGATCGGTGAGCGCTGGAATGTCGAATACCATACCCTGGCCGATGCCAACCGCGTAACGCTGCTGCCACAGCAGGACGCGCGATTGATCGTGCGCGGCGCGGTGGATAACACCACGTTGTGCCGGACGGCGCTGAAAATATGGTTATCCCGCCAGGCCCAGACGCATCTCGTCCCCTGGCTGGATGAGATCAGCGCACAGACCGGCCTGTCCTATCGCCAGGCACGGGTGCGCGGGCAAAAGACCCGCTGGGGCAGTTGCAGCCGCAGCAGGACGATCAACCTCAATTACAAACTGCTATTCCTTGCCGCGCCGCTGGTGCGCTGCGTGCTGGTTCATGAACTTTGCCACACAGTGCATTTCAATCATTCGAGCAGCTTCTGGACGTTGATGGCGGAGAAGGAACCTGGTTACAAAGCCCTGGACGTGGAACTGCGCACGGCGCGGCGGCATGTGCCGGGGTGGGCGGATTAAGCGCTCGTCATAGCGATACTTTCCATCTCCCTTCGTTCCTGAGGCGCAAATGGCGAGTCGCGCAACCATTGTTGCAGGGCATCACCGGCCAGCGGGCGGCTGATATAGAAGCCCTGAATCGTATCGCAACCCAGTTTCTTCAGCGTCTTCAATGTTTCCTCGTCTTCGACACCTTCGGCGACGACGTTCAAGCCAAGATTACGCGCCAGATCGATGGTGGCACGGACGATGGCGGCGTCGCTGCGCGATTGTTCCATCTCCATGACGAAGGATTTGTCGATCTTTATCTCGTCGACGGGCAAACGTTTCAGATAAGACAGCGATGAGTAGCCGGTGCCGAAATCGTCGATAGCGAGCCTGATTCTCATAGCGTTGAGGCGCGCCATTATCTCCGTGGCGCGCAGAGGATCGACCATGATGGCGTCCTCGGTGATTTCCAGCTCCAGGACGGAAGGCGGCAGACGAAAGATCTTGAGGTGATGCTCTATCTGGTCGGGCAGGCGCAGATCGTACAGTGCGCGCGGCGAAAGGTTGATCGCCACTTTGAGGTTCAATCCCGCCTGCCGCCAGGCGGCGTGCTGACGCAGCGCCTCGACCAACACCCATTGCGTCAACGCGCCCATCAGATTGCCACGCTCCGCCAAAGGCAGGAATTGGCCAGGGGAGAGTAATCCACGTTGCGGGTGCTGCCAGCGGATCAGTGCCTCGACACCAAGGATGTGCCCGCTCTTGAGGTGCAACTTGGGTTGATAGTGCAATACCAGTCCGCCGCCGCCATCGAGCGCATTGCGCAATTCGGCGCGCAGCATCAGTTGACCAACGTTGCTCTGGTCAAGCGCAGGATCGTATACGGCATAGGCGTTGCGGGTATTTTTGGCGAGGTACATCGCGATATCCGCGCGCCGCAGCATGGTCTCGCCATCGCCGCCATGATCCGGAAACAAGGCAATGCCCATGCTGCCGCCAATGGCGACGGAGTTACCCTCGACAACGAAAGGTATCTGTAGCGTCTCATTAATTTCATGCGCCATGGCCATGGCCTCCTGCCCATTGGTCAGGGCGGGCAGGAGAATACCGAATTCGTCGCCCCCCAGGCGCGCAATGTGCGGGCCGTTCCCAAACGGCGCGTCCGGCGATCCGTCTTTAAAATCCAGCAGGCAGACGGCGTTCAGCGGTTGGAGTACCTTTTTCAGCCGCTCGGTGACGTGTTGCAGCAACACATCGCCAACCTGATGGCCCAGCGTGTCGTTGATTTCCTTGAAACCGTCGAGATCCAGCAGGATCAGGCCAAAGCGGCCCTGGCGCGATGTGTTGAGCTGGATCGCCTGTTGTAGCAGCTCGCGAAACCGCGCGCGATTGGGCAGGCCAGTCAAAGAGTCGGTGTAAGCCATGTCTTCCAGGGTGTGATAGAGCTTGTTCAGCTCCCCGCCCATATCGTTGAATACCTTAGCCAGCTCCCTTACCTCGGCATCGCCATGTGCCTCCACCTGTTCGCCAAGATGTTTACGGTTACGCCTGATATTGCGCAATTGGCGAGTGAGCGATTTGATCGGCTCCAGAGTGGTTTTATGCAATAAAAACAGGGCCATCAGCACCGCCAGCAACGTCGCTGCGCCACCTACCCCCACCGCCAGATTGCGCGCATAGACAAGATTCTGGTTGAACTTGCTGATGTCGCTCATCGCCGAGATGGTGAGCGCATCTTTGCCATTGGCGGTTTTCAGCGTGTAGCCGGCAATCAGTCTGTCTTGTGTGATGCTCTGGTCCCGCCAATCTTCCGAGGTATGGATTTGATGTCCGCCGGGCAGGGTGATCCTGACCGGCATTTGCAGCGCGTCAG
>SBBG01000180.1 GCA_005240065.1 Gammaproteobacteria bacterium
ATACCCAGGGCTGTCTCAAAAAGCTTCTCGCTCATCATAATCAGATCGGTTGTTGATAGGGGGATCTACTATATGGCTACCCACTCGAAATTCAAAAGAAGCAATATATCATTATAGCCGGACAATCATACATGCGTGGCGGGAGGTTATGATGGATTGCCTGAAATGTGGCGGCAATGTGTACTGCAAAGACAGCATTGTTCAAGGTCGACAGCGTTATTTATGCAAGGATTGCGGGTACCGTTACACGGTTGAACAACGCCCGGGCACGGGAGACAAGGCGACCCGGCGCCAGGCATTGGAGCTCTACCTGGATGGGCCGGGCCTCAGATCGATCGGGCGTATTTTGAAATTCAGCAATGTCGCCATACTCAACTGGGTCAAGGCGTTTGGCGAAGCCTTGCCCCAGATCAAGCGGGATGAGCCGGCACAGGTGATAAAAATAGATGAGATGCGCACTTATATCGGCTCAAAAAAACTATTGCTGGATAGGCCGGTTGCTGTTGATCGAGATGAGAAAAGATTCATCGATTGCGTATTGGGTTCCCGGGGAACTATCACAGGAGAAAATCTCTGGGAATCGGTAGAGCGCCTGGCCAGCAGTGATGTCATGACGGATTGTTGGGCACCCTATGAAGCCTTTGTCCCGGAAGAATAGCGCGTTCAGTCGAAAGCGGAAACCTACTATACGGTAGAGGGGTATAACAACCTGTTCAGGCATTTTCTGGCCCAGCTACGGCGCAAATCCAATCGCCATAGCAAGTGCCAGAAAATGTTGGAATACTCCGTCAGGCTCCTGATGGCCAAATGGAATAATCAATTATCTATATTATATTAGCAATGCCCTTTTTGCATCCTGGCGAAATAAATGACTGGAACCCCGTCCATCAAGAATTACAGAATCCGGATAACGCACTGATATGAACATAAAAATCGCCCCCCCCTTTTTTTTCATTAATTTGTGAAACCGCAGCTGCGTCGGTATTTATGATTCGCCAAGTAGCATCTGCTAACGTGATACTGCTTGCGCAGTACGCAGTGGGCGCGTTAGTGCCGCTGTTACTGATACCACATATCGTGCGCTCAATCGGCTTGGCTGAGTACGGTCACTTGGCCGTTGCCTTGGCGTGGGGTAGTTATGGCGCCGTCGTGGTGCAGTACGCCTTTCATCTCACCGGTCCGCGACGCGTGGCCCAACTGGCGGCTGGCGAATCACCCGCCGACGTGTTTGCCGAAATTTCTCTGGCCAAACTCCTGTTGCTTCTGGGCGTATTGCCGCTGATGGTGTTGGTAATAGCCGTCATGCCGAACGGTTTGTCGAGTTTGGCGGCATGGTTGCTACTGCTGGGGTTACCTCTAGCGGCAGGACTCAACGCGACGTGGTTCTTGCAGGCACAGTGTCGATTTATGTGGGTGTGTATCGCCGCGATCATCGGGTCGGCGGCGACTCTGCTGTTTGGGTTTAATTTCGTCAATGGCAGCGATTCACGCTCCATCGCCGCCGCCGCCGCCGCCACGGTGTTGGGGCCGGTACTGGCCGGTGCCATCACTCTGTTGTTTGCATGGGTACCGCTCCGTTCCCGAGGTTTGCGCTGGAGCGCGGCACAGCCGAGCCATGTCCTGAAGGAAGGTTGGCCACTATTTGCTTCGCAGTTTCTGTCTGCGCTGTACATGGTGTCTGGGCCTATCGTGATCAACTACCTGCTCGATGCGCAGGCGGCCGGCGCCTACAGTGCAGTTGAGCGAGTGATCAACGCCTTGGTGGCGGCTTGTTTGCTCACGCACATCGCTGCCTATCCGCGCCTAGCTGTTGCTTACACTCAAGATCGTGCGAGCTACTGGCGTTTACTGAAATTTGTGCTGGTTGGCTATGTGACCATGACAGCAACCTTAGGTATCTGCGTGTGGGTGCTTCGCGACATGCTCGCTCGCTATCTGCTAGGAGGTATTGCGGAAGGATACAGCGCCCTGCTTGCTTGGGGACTAGTCTGGCTCATGGTCGGCATATTTGGTACGGCACTGACTGGCTACCTCGCTGTGAGTGGCCGTAGCCGTGAAGTCATGCCATTGACTCTGAAAATACTCGCATTCACAGTGGCATTAGGTATACCAGCTGTAGTGATCTTTGGCAGCGCAGGTTGGATGGCTGCACTCGTACTATCGCAAACCTTGGTGCTACTCACTGGATATCGACTTTGGAGAAGAGAATATGCCTATTGAACACACGCCGGCCTTTCGGGAGCATGCCATTGAATGGACGGACGAGAAGGTTTCTCGCCTTTGGGACCACTATGCGCGCACCCCGCCCTACTGCGACATCTATTTTTCTAAGCTCTTCGGTGGCAGCATCATCAAGAAATCTGGCCTGCCACTGCAGCAAGACTTGAAGGTGTTGGATTTTGGATGTGGCCCTGGCTTCATTTGGGCGCATCTGCAAGCACTGGGCGCTCAATGGGAATACACCGGCCTCGACTTCTCTCCTGACTCCGTAAAGAAGGTAACGCAACAGGCGAAAGGGCACCCTCGGTTTGCTGGTGCTCAGCATGTGACCCAGCTGCCCACTACTCTGCCTGATGCTCAGTTTGACGTAGTACTGCTGTTTGAGGTGGTGGAACACCTCAAGGACGAGCACCTGGACGCCACCTTGAGCGAAGTATCCCGTGTGCTCAAGCAAGGTGGTGTGTTGGTGATTACCACCCCTAACGAGGAAGACCTAAACGCTGCTACTAAGTTCTGTCCGGATTGCGGCGCGGTGTTCCATGAGTGGCAGCACGTGCGCAACTGGAACGTGGACTCACTGGCAGCCTGGATACGGCAACATGGCTTTTCGATGCGCAAAGCGCACACACTCGACTTCACGGCTCAGGGGCTGCTGAAATGGGTTGTGCGCTTGGGACGAAAGTTGCTTGGGCGCAAGGTGAATCCACACATGATTGCGATTTTTCAGAAACATTAAGTTTGGGGTAAATATATTAAGATGTGTGGCATAGCAGGGTTCGTTGATCCCAAAATCAAAGCCGCTTCAGCACCGGTCATACTGACTTGCATGCTAGATCAGATAGCCCATCGCGGTCCAGACGACTCTGGGATGTGGATTGATGGGCCTGTGGCTATAGGCCACAGACGGCTATCAATCGTTGACCTGTCGCCGCTGGGGCATCAACCCATGACATCTGTGAGCGAGCGGTACGTGATCGCATTTAATGGCGAGATCTACAACCACCAGCGCCTGCGCCAGCAGCTGGAAGCGCAAGGTGTTCAGTTCAAAAGCCATTCCGATACCGAAGTACTGCTTGCATTGATCGAGCAGCACGGCTTGGATACAGCATTGCGGCAATGCATCGGCATGTTCGCCGTCGTGCTCTGGGATCACCGCGACCGCCAACTCCAGCTTGCGCGAGATCGCTTTGGCGAGAAGCCGCTTTACTATGGCTGGCATGGCGGCAAATTTCTTTTTGGCTCTGAACTGAAGGCGTTGGTCGGCCATAACGCCTTTGAGCGCGCAGTCGACCCGGACTCAGTTGCTCAGCTGATTCGCTTTGGCTATGTGCCGTCTCCCCACAGTATTTACCGAAATACATTCAAGCTAGAACCCGGCACGATACTAACGCTAAAAATCCCGGATTACAGCGAGCCGCTCTCGCAAGTGAGTTCCAGAGTTAGCAAGCAGGAGTACTGGAGCCACGAGGCCATGTTGCTACAAGGAATAGAGAAGCCCTTTAAGGGAACATATTCGGAGGCGATGGTTGAACTTGACGCCCTGCTATCCGACGCAGTCGGTCTGCAAATGCAGGCCGATGTTCCACTAGGCGCGCTTCTTTCCGGGGGCGTCGACTCAAGCATGGTGGTGGCGCTCATGCAACGCCTTTCCACTCGCCCGATCCGGACGTATTCCATCGGCTTCGATATAGCCGCTTTCAACGAAGCAGAGTATGCCAAGGCAGTCGCGCGTCATCTCGGCACGGAACACACAGAACTGTACGTCAGCAGTGCGGATGCCCTTGCGGTCATTCCCGAGCTCCCCTTGATGTATGATGAGCCTCTTGGAGATTCATCTCAAATCCCAACTTACCTGGTTGCGCGGCTGGCACGATCTGATGTTACTGTAGCCCTGTCCGGTGACGGCGGTGATGAAATCTTCTGCGGATATCATAAATACGCGTTCGGTCAGCGGTATGCACATCTCACGAGCAGAAAAGCTATCGGCCACCTCATTGGCGCCCTGCCTTGGAATAGATTGGAACACATGGCCTCATATCTGCCTGACCCAATCCGGCGCCGTGTCACCGCCGCGAGATTCAGAACCATGCATCAGCTTCTGACAACAACCAGGCCACAGCAAATCGCAGAGATTGCTTCGGTGCTCTGTCGCAACGAAGGCGACCTTGTTCCTTCCTCGACCCGCAGAGCATCGGCATTCACCCTCCAGCGACCAGCCGAGCTTGAAGCTGCATACCAGCCCATGGCGATGCTGCTGGATAGAGAGACATACCTCCCCGATGACGTGTTGACCAAAGTGGATCGGGCAACGATGGCGGTAAGCCTGGAAAGCCGGGCACCACTGCTGGACCATCGTATCGCCGAATTTGCCAGCCGGCTGCCGATGGACTTCTTTGTCAACGGGACTGTCACCAAGCGAATACTGCGAGACACCCTCTATCGTCAAGTTCCGCAGAGCCTGGTGGACCGGCCTAAAGCAGGCTTCAGTGTCCCGGTGGCGAACTGGCTACGCAATGATCTGCATGCTTGGGCGCAGGATCTACTACAG
This sequence comes from Gammaproteobacteria bacterium, assembly GCA_005240065.1. Lineage (GTDB taxonomy): Bacteria > Pseudomonadota > Gammaproteobacteria > Ga007554 > SBBG01. The sequence continues at coordinate 4,769 of SBBG01000180.1, forward strand.
ACCCGGAAGTCCACTGAAGTACTTGACCTTGACCGGTGTCGCGCTTTGTTCAACGAACACTGTGTCGGGGAAAAGGACCATTCCGCCGTCATCTGGACAGTTCTTGGATTTCTGGCGTGGGAAGAGCAATGGCTATAAATACTGAACGAATCGTTGTCTACACCTGCATCGTCGGTAACTACGATGAACTCCAATCTCCGCAAACCATAGAGCCAGAGGTGGATTATGTCTGTTTCTCAGATAGACCCACAAGCGAACAAAGCATCTGGAAAACTCAAGTCATGCCCTGCCGCACCGGAAACAACGCGGACGATAACCGGTTTGTCAAGATGCACCCACACCGGCTATTTCCAGACCACGATGTCAGCATCTATGTGGACGGCAACATTAAAATTATCGGTGATATTGTCTCATTAACCCATGCGGCACTGGCTAGAGGGGATATAGCCCTTTATGAACATCCATTTAGGGACTGCATCTATGCGGAGGCTGCGGAATGCGCTGCCATCGGGCACGATTGGTATTGGCGAATTGCCAAACAAATGCGTCGTTACAGAAAAGCGGGATTCCCTGCGCATTCGGGATTATTTGAGGGTAGTGTAATCATCCGCCGTCACCACTCGCTATCCGTGAGATCACTCATGGATGCATGGTGGACAATCTATTCACAGGGAGTGAGGCGTGACCAACTGAGCCTGCCCTATTTATCATGGAAACTGGCGACACCTATAGTAAATCTCGGCAAGAGCGACCATCGATTTTCAAAAAAACATTTCTCTATGACGATAGGGCATACACGGAAAATCTCGATACTGACCAGAATTCGAGGTCGCTTGAATCGAATGGCATCCTCAGCCTTCAAAGACGCCAGCTAGGGAAAGCGACGCGTAAGCGAGCGCAGGCTGGCAACCCCCGGATAGTCGCAGGGGCCGGGAGTTTTGTCGAAGTCTGGGCGCAAGCCCGGGCGTAGACAAAACACAAGGCCAACCGATCAACGGCGTAGCGGCATTGTGGTAGCCCTGGTGTCCCGCGTAGTGGGACGCCAGGGCGGACGCAGGCCTGTCCGGGCCGCCGAAGGCACGGCGGCACTATCAAAATTATCGCTTAGTGGAATACAAAAGAAATGAAAAATAAGTATAGGTGCGGTGACGTCTTCGCTGTAATCGTAACTTACAATCCAGACATTGCCGTCCTGGATGAATTACTTGACTCGCTCCTACCGCAGGTCGGCGGAGCAATAGTGGTGGACAATGGGTCTGCGGCAGATATGCTCGATTGGCAGCAACAGTGGGCACATGAAAACATTTGCCTTCATCTGGCCGGACGCAACCTTGGGATTGCTGCCGCACAAAACATTGGCATCGAAATCGCGAAAAAGTCAAACCCTGAATTTGTGATTCTTTCGGATCAAGATAGTATACCTGCGAAAGATATGGTGTTCCATCTGCGTGATGTCGCTTGCAAGTTGATGGCCGATGGCGAAGCAATTGCCGCAGTCGGTCCCCGGTACATGGATATACGCCAAAATAACCCTCCACCGTTCATTCAAATAAATGGATTCCGCTTAAAACGGCAATATTGTGAACATCCAGGCTCGATCGTAAAGGTTGATTACCTGATTGCCTCGGGATGCCTCATGCCGATACAGGCACTCAATGCGGTTGGAGGGATGAATGAACATCTCTTCATCGATTATGTTGACATTGAGTGGGGACTTAGAGCGAAATATCTTGGCTTGCAGTCATTTGGAGCCTGCGCCGCAAGTATGATACATAGCTTGGGCGATAAGCCTATACGCTTCCTAGGTAAGAACTATCCTCTTCACAGCCCGCTTCGCCACTACTATCATTTCCGCAATGGTGTCTGGCTGTACAAACAAAAGTACATTTCAAAAAATTGGAAAATTGCTGACGGGATTCGATTGCTACTCAAGTTCATTTTCTATAGTGTATTTGCGCGGCCCCAAACTAAGCACTTCAAGATGATGCTTCTCGGTGTGATTCACGGAATCACTTCTCGCCTTGGGAAAATATAAAGTCTTATCATCAGTGTGCATTATTTAATGAGGGTCTTCGTGAAAGAGTGTGGGTAAAAATAGCCATGTATTGGCTGGGAAGCCTTGTTGGAAGCCGGTTTTCAGTGTTTATAAGCTTTGCAAAAACTG
>SBBG01000215.1 GCA_005240065.1 Gammaproteobacteria bacterium
GCCATTTCGCCCCCGTCTGCAGTGAATGCTGTAGGGTGATTATGCCAGATCGGATGACGGATTTTTACGAATTAGGGAGGTTTTTCTACAGGCTCAACGGGGATGAATGACAAGATGGCGCGACGGTTCGCGGCCCTGCCATAGATATATAGATATGGGGATGGTTATCGCTTTTTACAGGCCGCCAATCGCTCGCGCCATGCCGCCAGCAACTCCGCATGCACTGCGGCATCTTCACGGCTGGTCAGCAGCTTGAACTTGTCAACCGGCAACATCACCGATTCCCAGCCCGGTTTGATAGCGCACTCCACACGCACTTCCCACTGCCCCTCACGTGGCTCGACCTCGAACAGATAGGCTTCGATCCCGAGTTCGTCCAATAACGCGAATACCGCCTCTTTGGCGGTGGCTAGTTCAACAATCGAGGTAGACATCATAATCCTTGCTTGAGCCTTGATATTTTTGGAAGCTCTGACATTTCCAGGTCACATCATTATAACGATCACTGCTGACCAACCATCCATCCAAGGGATGCGAGTATCAGTAAAACGGATAACATCAAGTCGATAATTGCCAATCCCTTACCCTTTTCCATGCCGTTCCGGATATTATTCCATGCCATGATGGACAGGATGGTTGCGAGTATGGACATCATCAGCAAGCCAGTTTGCAAGTCAACGTCCGTAGCGAGATCTGCTTCCGGAGTTTCACCGACAGCCGACAGGACAAGTAAAAGGATAATCAGGCTCACGGTGGCTTTTTTGCTGAATGGCTGATGTGCGGAAACAACGGGAAAACCTGCCGGTAACGCCTCGTGGCGTTACAATCTCTGAAAAAACTGCGTAACCTGTTTGGATAATAGTAGGGATATGTGACGTGTTGCTTTGATCTATATCAAACTTGCGCCAATTATCGACACCACCGGGACAGGGATCCCGCCCTGCGCAATTGACCTCTGCACGCGCCCGAAAGAAACGGCCCCAGGCATAAGAAACCAAAAGATCCATGGCGAAATTCCTCGTTGAGCCCTACACTTATTCATGGCATCACAATCAAGGTTATACAAGTAGATGGCATTGGCCGAAGATAATTCAGAATCATACCGACCACCTTCCGAACGCTATCAGCCCCCGTTCTGGCTACCCGGAGGGCATTCGCAGACGATCTACACTGCTCTGCTGTCACCCAGGCCACGGCTCGTCTACCAGCGCGAACGGTGGGACACACCGGACGGTGATTTCATCGATGTCGACTGGATGGACACCCCTGGCGACGGCCCGTTGGTGGCTATCTTTCATGGCCTGGAAGGCAGCTCGCGCAGCCATTACGCACTTGCCTTGATGAACACCTTGCGGGGCATGGGTTGGCGCGGCGCGGCGCCCAACTTCCGCGGTTGCGGCGGCGAACCAAACCGCCTGCCGCGCGCCTATTTCGCGGGCGACAGCGCCGAGATCGACTGGATCCTGCGCCGCTTGCGCGCACGGTATCCCGCCATGCCGTTGTTCGCCGCCGGTTTCTCGCTGGGCGGCAATGCGCTGCTCAAATGGCTGGGCGAACAGGGTGCAAATGCTTGCACTGTGGTCGATGCGGCCGTGGCGGTGTCGGCGCCCATGGATTTGCACGCCGCTGGCAACGCGCTGGACAAGGACGGATTCAACCTCATTTACAGAACCCATTTCTTGCGCACGCTAAAAAAGAAGGCCCTGCGAAAACTCGAGCAGTTTCCTGGATTATTCGATCGGGACACGCTGGAAAAAATCACCACCCTGCGCACCTTCGACAACCTCGTCACTGCTCCCCTGCACGGCTTCCGCGACACCGATGATTATTGGACGAAAGCCAGCAGCAAACCTGGCCTAATCGACATCGGCGTTCCCACGCTCATCATCAACGCCCGCAACGATCCCTTCCTCCCCCATCACGCACTTCCCAAACCCGCTGACGTGTCGGCACCGGTCGCGCTGAATTTCCCGGCGCAAGGCGGCCATGTCGGCTTTATCGAAGGCCCCTTCCCTGGAAAACATGCTTGGCTGCCGGAGCGTGTCACGGCATTCTTCGTTCAATTCGCCTGAAGCCTATAGGGCGGCCATCGGCCACCGTGGTTTTTCAAAGGCGGGCATTGCCCGCCCCGCCGAAAGTTGCATTTTATTTGAGTTTTATTGATCTGGATCAAGGCAAGCGCGGCGGGAATGTAGTTTCATCTTGGAAAACAATTTGAAAATTTCTTACACGAAAGCACAAGGGGGTGAAACCGCCATCGAGCATCTAGACCAAAGGATACTTCCAACAACCAAACATCAATTGCGGGTGGAGGAAAAAGTCATGGACACCAATTACTATTTCTGCCGAAAGGCATCAGCCTCGGTGATGATGGCGGTGTTTTTATTTCTTCTGTTTTTAATGACCGGAATGCTCCCGGCACATGTGCTGGCCGATCCTCATCCTGGTCAATCCAAGAGTGTGGCCATTATTGGCGGAACGACCCTGGATTGTAGTTCCAATTCCGCCAACGGTGTCATAAACGGCGGGTGCCTCCCGGTAACAGAACCCACCCCTCCTGTGGGCCTTGCCGATTTCACTTTCACCGCCATGCCCCCAACCAACGTGAACGCGGCCAATCTGACGAGCTATGATACTGCGGTACTGAATGTCGCCAGCAACGACATGGATTGCGACATAGATACCCTCACCGCATCACAAAAAACGGATCTGGTGAATTTCGTCAAGGACGGCAAAAAGCTGATCATCTATGACAGCGAATGCTCCACTCAAAATTATAGTTGGCTGCCCTTCCCGTTCACCACATCAAATCCAGGCGCTGCGGGAGCCCACGGAACTCTCACTATCCTCGAGGAGAACATCCTTTCGTCCAAGGATCCGGCAAACGTGCATTTCATCGACGCAACTTATCTGGGAGGAAGTACGGATGCCGTGGGCGATATGAACGTCATGACCACCTACAACCCGAACTGGTGTGTGGATATGTCGGGCACCAACGTAAACAATGTAACAGGACCGGTACACACCTATGCCAAGCTGGTTGCCGCAGGAAAAGAGGGATTGATCATCTACAACGGGCTGGACGTTGATTATATGTATCCGGATTCCACTAGCAAAGGATCATTGGAACTGCAAAAGATCTGGGTGCAGGAGTTGCAGCAGCCCATGAATCCATCGAGATTACCGTGCGGCGTAACGGCAGTGGGCATCACCCTGAATCCGCCCGCCGCCACCAACACAGCCGGTACCAGCCACACCGTCACTGCGGAGCTGAAGGACCTGCTGGGCAATCCGACGGTCGGCACCCTCGTGACATTCAGCGTCAAGACCGGCCCGAATACCGGCGCCACGGGCACCTGCTCACCGGCGGACTGCAAGACTGACGGCACAGGCAAGGTCAGCTTCACCTATGCCAGCAACGGTACCCCGGGCATCGACGAGATAGAGGCATGCTATACCAACAGCCAGCAGGTCTGCTCGCAAACGGTTACCAAGGAATGGAAGGAGGCTATCTCCACCGCTACCACCACCCCCTACACTCTCTCAGGCAAAGGCGGCGGCGGCAGCTTCGGTCTGTTTGAGGTGATGTTCGGACTGGTTGCCGCGGCGCTCGCCTTCCTGGTCCGCCGGCAAAGAATCGCGGTGGTGGCCGTGATGGGTGGTTTGGCGGTGACAGCGGTGATGATGACTGCACCGGTGCAAGCGGGCTGGTATGCTGGCGTCGGGGGTGGTTTGACGCGAGGTGATTTCAGCAGCTCCACGCTGGAAAATCACCTGATCGCCAAGGACTATAACACCCCTCCTAACGCCATCACCAGCGTCAGCGTCGACAACACCGACTCGGGCTGGAAGATCTTCGGCGGCTATCAGTTCAACCGCTTCCTCGCCGCCGAAGTCAGCCGCGTCAATCTCGGGGACACCAAATCAACGGTGACGGGGTCGATCACCACACCTCCGTCCGATATCCCCACGCTGTTGAACGACGCCGCGGATGCGCACGGCTATCTCGCCAGGGGCTGGACGGTGGCGGGTGTGGGCATCTGGCCGGTGAAGCCGACCGTGTCGCTGTTCGCCAAGCTGGGCGTGTTCCGCTGGAAGGCCGACATCAACATCACAGAGATCTCGACCGGCCAGAGCGTGTCACGCGACGAGAACGGCAGCAACGCCATGGGAGGCATCGGCATCAAGCACATGCCCAACCCGAAGTGGGAGCTGCGCGCCGAGATCGAGCGCTACAAGGTCAGCAGCGACTGGGTGGACTTCCTCTCTCTCGGTGTGGGATACCGTTTCTAGGTAGTGATTGAGGAAAGGGAACCGGGCTCATAGGCCCGGTTCCCTTTTAGGGCACCTCTAAAAATTCGATCAAGGCGCGAGGGCAGGGCGGAAATGCGCGAAAAAGCGCTGAGTGTACACGTAGTTTCGTAGGGTGCGTCTCACGCACCACACGGATGGTGCGCACGGCGCACCCTACCTTGGGAGAAAAGCTGGAAAAGCAGATGAATTTGATTGCCGGGTTAATAATATAATGCCCGTCCCGCATGCTTTCACCAACCATACCGCCCCTATGCAAGCCAGCATCATCACGTCGATCGCCCCTCCCCCGCCCGCGCCCTGCCCGGCTGTCAGGGTAACCGTTTCCGATGCTTGCGCGCTGATATTGCCGGCGGGATCGCGCAGCCAGGCATAGACGGTCTTGTTGCCGCCGCCTGCGCTGAGGGTATAGGAAAGATCGGTCTGATACGTGGTAGCGGTGGGCACCGGGGTGAAATCCGCGGCTGAGGGCAATGCGGGATTCTCCGAAAGATAATAGCCGCTCACCCCCGCCTCGCTGCTGCCACGCAGCGACACGGTGACATCGCGCGAAGGCACCTCGGCCGCTCCCTGATTGATGGATATCGACAACAATGCCGTACCCGCAGCCGAAGCGGCGCCATTCACCAGCGCATAATCCTGGCTACCACGCACCACCGCGCCCCTGACCCTTGCCCGCCATGTCCCCGCCACAGGGGCTTCGACCACCACCTGCTCGATATTGTCCACCCTGTTGGGTCCAACGGCCGTGGCGGGCGCCGAGGGATTAGTCAGTCCGGCAAGACTATAGGGATAGTAAATCGTGCCATCCGGTGCGACGAGTTCGAGATCGAGGTCATTGACCAGGGCCTTTGCCGCCCCGGGTACGGCAGGAGGATCGGTCCAGGCGATGGTCATCTTGAGCCTGGGGGTCGACGCCGGCACGACGAGCGAAAAGCTTTGCTCCGTACCGTCCGTCACACTGCCGGTGTCGATGCGGCGCCCCGGCCCCACCCCGTCATCGATCAGCCCTACGGCGGCCTGAGCATCCAGCATCCCCCAGCCATACACGTAATCGGGGCCCTTGTTGCCAAGATCGCGGGCGGAATGCGTCAGCAGGGCCTTGACCAGATGCGGGGCTGGCGTCTGGCCCTTTGCCACGACCCGGTAACGCTCGACGATCAGCGCCACCGCGCCGCTCACCACGGGCGTGGACATGGACGTGCCGCTGAGCCAGGTGTAGCCATTATTGAGCCAGGTGGAATAGACACCGGCGCCGGTGGCCACGATATCCGGCTTGACGCGGCCGTCGTCGGCCGGTCCCCAGGCGCTGAAGGCGGTCATGCCGCCTGCCGCATCCACCGCGCCGACGGTGATGAGATTCTTCGCCGCGCCGATCTGCCCGATGCTGTCGTAATCGCCATCCGGGCCATGCCAATCGATGTGCAAGGTGGTCGAATCGCCGATGTGGTAATGCGGCGCGCTGCCCGCGCCGGTATCCGAGCGGTCATTACCGGCGGATTTGACGACGATCAGGCCACGCTCGGCGACCAGTTTGTCCCAGCCCTGCGCAACGTAGTCGTAAGCGCCGAAATCAGGGTCCTTGGCGTTGCCGGCGCCACCATACCACACCCACTTGCCGCCCCCGTAGCGGTTGTATACCCAGCCTGCGGCATAGTTCCATGAATGATTGCTCACCGCCATGCCGTAAGAGGATTGCGCCATAGCCTGCTGCCCGAGCACATCGCCGTAATAGTCGTAGGAGAGCAGCGTGCCGCCCGGCGCCATGCCCTTGGCCGAGGGCATGGCGAAGCCCGATCCGATCAGGGTGCCGGCGACATGGGTGGAGTGCCCCGCGACCGTTCCTTCCTCAGCCACGGTCACGCGGCCCGCCAGATCCGGGTGGGATGCTTGTACTATTCCTTCGTCCCAGGCGCCGATCACC
>SBBG01000059.1 GCA_005240065.1 Gammaproteobacteria bacterium
CTGCTACAGCGACCCCGTCTCCCAGCCCCACAAGCAAACTCGCCAAAACGGGGCAGTCACCGTGTTCCTGATCCCGGCCGGCTCGTAGAGCCCTTCCGAACGGCTCTCGACCCTCACCGCAGCCACATCACCACCTCTTAACCCGCCTCCCACACCCTAATCCCAACTCAACGCCCCCCCCGTCTGATATTCAATCACCCGCGTCTCAAAGAAGTTCTTCTCTTTCTTCAAGTCGATGATTTCGCTCATCCATGGGAAGGGGTTGGTGGCGCCGGGGTATTGTTCGGGGAGGCCGATTTGGGCGCAGCGGCGGTTGGCGATGTATTTGAGGTAGTCGTTGAACATCGCGGCATTGAGGCCGAGGACGCCGCGGGGCATGGTGTCTATGGCGTAACGGTATTCGAGTTCCACGGCTTCGCGGATCATGTGGGCGATTTCTTCCTGGAATTCGCGGGTCCAGACGTGCGGGTTTTCTATTTTGATCTGATTGATCACGTCGATGCCGAAGTTCATGTGCATGCTTTCGTCGCGCATGATGTACTGGAACTGTTCGGAGGAACCGACCATTTTGTTGCGGCGGCCAAAGGTGAGCATCTGGGTGAAGCCGACGTAGAAGAAGATACCTTCGAAGATGACGTAGAAGGCGATCAGGTCACGCAGCAGGCGCTGGTCGGCTTCGGGGGTGCCGGTGTGGAAGTTGGGGTCGGCGAGGCTTTGGGTGTAGGGCAGGGACCAGGCGGCCTTATCGTGGATTGCGGGCACTTCGCGGTACATATTGAACACTTCGGCCTCATCGAGGCCCAGGCTTTCGACCACGTATTGATAGGCGTGGGTGTGCAGCGCCTCTTCGAAGGCCTGGCGCAGCAGGTACTGGCGGCATTCGGGGTTGGTGATGTGACGGTACACGGCCAGAACCAGATTGTTGGCGACCAGCGAATCGGCGGAGGAGAAGAAGCCCAGGCTGCGCTTGATGATCAGGCGCTCGTCTTCGGTGAGGCCGGTAGGGTTCTTCCACAGCGCGATGTCGGCAGACATATTAATTTCCTGCGGCATCCAGTGGTTGGCGCAGGCGTCGAGGTATTTCTGCCAGGCCCATTGATACTTGAAAGGCACGAGCTGGTTGAGATCGGCGCGGCAGTTGATGATTTTCTTGTCGTCCACCTGGATGCGCGAGGCGCCCATGACGACATCCTCCAGGCCAGTGGCGCCGTGTTCATCTTCCAGCGGCAGGGTGGGCTGGATGGGTTTGGCGGGTTTGATGGAAATAGGTTCATCCCAGTTCAACATGTTTTAATCCTCTGTAAGTTTTGATACTGATTTTGGTTCCATTTGCTCAACCGGCTTTCGACCTCTGTCCGAGTCAGCGTACCCTGACCGCCAATCACAAAGTCTCGTAGGGTGCGTTTCACGCACCGAACGGATGGTGCGCACGGCGCACCCTACACGTGGCTGCTCTCTCCCGCAAGCGGGAGAGAGGGCGAAAGGTAGGTGTATTGATGACTTTTCTCTTGTCACTCGCTACTGTTTCTCACTGACAAGCCTCGCACTCGGGATTGTCGATCGAGCATGCTTGCGGCAGCGGGGCGGCGGTGAGCGGGGAGGGGGCGACGCTGACGGCATTGAGCGCGCCGTCGGTGATGGTGGTTTTCTCCACGCTGGTGGCGCCCATGCTGCGCAGATAGTAGGTGGTCTTCAATCCCTTCAGCCAGGCGTGGCGGTACAGGGTGTCGAGTTTTTTGCCGGAGGGTTCGGCCATGTACAGGTTGAGCGACTGCGACTGGTCGATCCATTTCTGGCGGCGGCTGCCGGCTTCGACCAGCCAGCGCGGGTCGATCTCGAAGGCGGTGGCATAGAGCGTTTTGAGGTCGGCCGGGACGCGGTCGATGCGCTGCACGCTGCCGTCGAAGTATTTGAGGTCGTTGACCATTACCGGGTCCCACAGCTTGCGCGCTTTGAGGTCGCGCACCAGATTGGGGTTGACCACGGTGAAGTCGCCGGACAGATTGGACTTCACATAGAGGTTTTGATAAGTGGGTTCGATCGATTGGCTCACGCCGCAGATGTTGGAGATGGTGGCGGTGGGCGCGATCGCCAGGCAGTTGGAGTTGCGCATGCCGACAGTCTTGACGCGCTGGCGCAGGCTGTTCCAGTCCAATGTCGCGGCGTGATCCACGTCGAGATATTCGCCGCGCGCCTCGCTTAGTAGTTTGATGGAGTCGATGGGCAGTATGCCCTTGCTCCATAGCGAACCTTCATAGGTGGCGTAACGGCCGCGCTCTTCGGCCAGATCGCTGGAGGCGAGGATGGCGTAGTAACTCACTGCTTCCATGGAGCGGTCGGCGAATTCCACGGCCTGTTCGCTGGCATAGGGGATGCGCAACGTATGCAAGGCGTCCTGGAAACCCATTATCCCTAAGCCCACCGGGCGGTGGCGCAGGTTGGAGTTGCGCGCTTGAGGCACCGAGTAGTAGTTGATGTCGATGACGTTGTCGAGCATGCGCATTGCGGTGCGGATGGTGGCGGCGAGCTTGTCGAGGTCCAAGCCGTTTTTCGTGACGTGGGCGGCGAGATTCACCGAGCCGAGGTTGCACACGGCGATCTCCTTGTCGGAGGTGTTGAGGGTGATCTCGGTGCAGAGATTAGAGCTGTGTACCACGCCGACGTGCTGCTGTGGCGAGCGCAGGTTGCACGGGTCCTTGAAGGTGACCCAGGGATGGCCGGTTTCGAACACCTGGGTGAGCATCTTGCGCCACAGGGTGAGCGCGGGGATGCGTTTGAAGTTTCTGATCTGGCCGCTGGCCGCCTTTTCCTCGTAGCGCACATAGGCTTCTTCGAACGCCTTGCCGTAGAGATCGTGGAGGTCGGGCACTTCGTCGGGCGAGAACAGCGTCCAGTCGGCGTTTTCATGGACGCGCTTCATGAACAGGTCGGGCACCCAGTTGGCGGTGTTCATGTCGTGGGTGCGGCGGCGCTCGTCGCCGGTGTTCTTGCGCAGTTCGAGGAATTCCTCGATGTCGAGATGCCAGGTTTCGAGGTAGGCGCATACCGCGCCCTTGCGCTTGCCGCCCTGGTTGACGGCCACGGCGGTGTCGTTGGCGACCTTGAGGAAGGGCACCACGCCTTGCGATTTGCCGTTGGTGCCCTTGATGCGGGCGCCCATGGCGCGCACGCGGCTCCAGTCGTTGCCCAGGCCGCCGGCGAATTTGGAGAGCATGGCGTTGTCGTGGATGGCGTTGAAGATGCCGTCCAGGTCGTCGGAGACGGTGGTCAGATAGCAGCTCGAAAGCTGCGGACGCAGCGTGCCGGCGTTGAACAGGGTGGGTGTGGAGCTCATGAAGTCGAAGCTCGACAGCAGCCGGTAGAACTCGATGGCGCGCGTTTCGCGGTCGATCTCGTTGAGAGCGAGCCCCATCGCCACGCGCATGAAGAACGCCTGCGGCAGCTCGAAGCGCGTGCCGTTGGAGTGCAGGAAGTAGCGGTCGTAGAGGGTTTGCAGGCCGAGATAGGTGAACTGCATGTCGCGCTCGGCGAGCAGGGCGTGGCCCAGTTTTGCCAGGTCGAATTCCTTCAGGCGCGGATCGAGCAGCTCCAGTTCGATGCCGCGCTGCACATAATCGGCGAAGTATTCGGCATAGCGCTCGGCCATCTGCGCCGCCGTGGCGGAATGCGCGCCGTGGCCGATGAAACCGAGGGCCTCGCGGCGCAGATCGTCGAGCAACAGGCGCGCGGCGACGTAGGTGTAGTTGGCTTCCGTTTCGATCAGGGTGCGGGCGCTCATCACCACGGCGCGGCCGACATCGGCCTCGGCGACGCCGTCGAACAAGTTGCGTTGCGTGTCTTCCAGGATGTCTCCCGGGGTGACGTCGTCCAGATCGCGGCAAGCTTCGGCGATGACGGTGGTGAGACGTGCGATGTCCAGCGGGCGCAGCGTGCCGTCGGGCAGCGTGACGCGGATGGCGGGCGCTTGCGCCTGTTCCTGCTGCTCGCGCGCGGCGCGCTCGCGGGCGCGTTCTTCACGGTACAGCACATAGGCGCGCGCCGCCTTTTGTTCGCCGCCGCGCATCAGCGCCAGCTCGACCTGGTCCTGGATGTCTTCGATATGGATGGTACCGCCGCCGGGCATACGCCGCGTCAGCGAGTCGACGATCTGCCGGGTCAGCATTTCCACCACGTCATGGATGCGGCGCGAGGCTGCGGCATTGCCGCCTTCCACGGCGAGGAAGGCCTTGGTCATGGCCACCGCGATCTTGGAGGCGTCGAAGCTGGTGAGCTTGCCGTTGCGGCGGATGACGTGGAACTGGCCGGGCGCGGTGCTGGCCAGGGCGGCGCCGTTTTCGCTGCCGCTGGCGGGGAAGCCTGCCTGGGGGATGTGACTGGTGGTGCTGGCGATGGTGTCGGTTTGCATGGCGTCTCCTCCTGGATGTTGTGCTTTGCCGTTGGGTCGCTGTGGTGGTTCGCCACAACTTGTAGTGGTGTATCGCGAATGAAACACAAGATAATGGGTTTTTTTGGGGATTGCAAGCTGTTTTGGGGGCGCGTTGCAAGGGGTTGAAACGGTGGAAAAATCAGTTTTTGTCCACAATCAATTCAGTTTTTATCCACAGTTTTTGATGCCGTTGAGGTTGCGGAAAGAGGTGGTTTTGGCAGTATCGATGAAGTCCCGAAGGTAGGGTTTTTCGCGGTCGTCGCTGCGCAATGCGCAATACAGGGTGTTCCATAGCCCGTTCTTGCCCAGTGGCCGGGCAGTAACATAGCTATGCGCCAGGTAATCGGCCAGTACCCAGTTGGGCAGCGCCGCCACGCCGCGGCGGCTGGCGACGAGTTGCAGGACAATCAACGTCAGCTCGGCGGTACGCCGTCCGGCAGGTTCGATGCCGGCGGGGTCGAGAAAATGGCGGAAGACATCCAGGCGCGAGCGATCGACCGGATAAGTGATGATCGTTTCGCTGGCGAGATCGCGCGGCGTTATCCATTCCCGTGCGGCGAGGAGATGGTCGTTGGCCATCGCCAGCAGGGCCTGGTAGCGGAACAGCGGCTCGTAATGGATGCCGTTCAACGGCTGAAGATCAGAGGTGATCGCCAGGTCGATGTCGCCGCGCGCCAGGGCGGGCAGGGGAGCGAAACTGAAGCCGGTGGACAGGTCCATCTCCACTTCGGGCCAATGGTTGCGGTAGGCGTCGATGGTGGGCATCAGCCATTCGAAGCAGCTATGGCATTCGATGGCGATGTGCAGCCGTCCGGTCCGGCCCTCGGCAAAACGTGTCAGTTCCCGCTCCGTGGCCCGCACCGCCGGGACAACCTGATCGGCCAGCGCCAGCAGACGTATCCCGGCGGGCGTGAAGCGCAATGGGCGGCTCTTGCGCATGAACAGGGCACAGCCGAACTGTTCTTCCAGCGCCTTGATCTGGTGCGAGAGGGCCGACTGCGTCAGATGCAACCGTTCGGCGGCGCGGGCCAGACTCCCGCTGTCGCGGATCACGGTCAACGTATGAAGATGGCGTACTTCAAGATACATCAAAGTATTATAAAAAAAACTTAATATGAAATATATTCATGTACATTATTAAAAAATAGAAATTGATTCATGTCAAGACCGTCCGCACAATGTGCCGCTGCCACACAACCAAAATAACGGAGACGATATGACTATTGCACATAACCTGGGTTTTCCGCGCATCGGTGCGCAGCGTGAACTGAAACGGGCCGTCGAGGCGTATTGGGCCGGCCAGCTCGATCGCACAGGGCTGGAAAGGACCGGGCGCGAACTGCGTGCCCGGCACTGGGCCGTGCAGGCCGGCGCGGGGCTTGATCTGCTGCCCGTGGGGGATTTTTCCTGGTATGACCAGGTGCTGGACATGTCCGCTTTACTGGGCGTGGTGCCGCCGCGCTTCGGGTGGCTAGACGATACCGTGGACCTTGATACCTATTTCCGCATGGCCCGCGGCCGCGCCCCGACCGGCGCCGACGTGCCAGCCTGCGAAATGACCAAGTGGTTCGACACTAATTATCACTACATCGTTCCGGAGTTCGGCGCGGACCAGTCATTCCGCCTGGCGTCGAACAGATTGTTCGACGAGGTGTCCGAGGCGGTCGCGCTGGGTTACAAGGTCAAGCCCGTGTTAGTGGGGCCGCTGACCTATCTCTGGCTGGGCAAGACCAAGGGCACAGAGTTTGACAAGCTGACGCTGCTCGATCACTTGTTGCCGGTATATGGCGAGATCCTGGACAGGCTCGGGGCGCAGGGAGTCGACTGGGTGCAGATCGACGAACCGATCCTGGCGCTGGATTTGCCGCTGTCCTGGAAAAACGCCTTCGAGTCGGCCTATGCGCGCCTTCAGCAGCCGGGCCTGAAGCGCCTGCTCGCGACGTATTTCGGCGCGCTGGAGGACAATACCGCGCTGGCCTGTCGCCTGCCTGTGGATGGCTTGCACGTTGATCTGGTGCGTGCACCCGAACAACTCGCCGCGGTGCTCGATCAGTTGCCCGCGTACAAGGTACTCTCCGCCGGTGTGGTGGATGGGCGCAATATCTGGCGCGCTGATTTGGAAAAATGCCTGGATATCTTGTCGCCACTCAAGGAGCGGTTGGGTGAACGCCTGTGGATCGCGCCCTCTTGTTCGCTGCTGCACAGCCCGGTCGATTTGGCTCTGGAGGACAAGCTCGATGGCGAATTGAAGTTATGGTTGTCATTCGCTACGCAGAAAACCAGCGAGGTGGTGGTGCTCAAGCGCGCTCTGAACGGAAGCCGCGACATGGTGGCGGAGCAATTGGATGCGAGCCGCGAGGCAAACATGGGACGGCATCGCTCGGAACGCATTCATCGCGTTGACGTGCAGGCGCGAGCGGCCGCCATGACGGCGGGCATAGCGGAGCGCGACCATCCCTATCCTGTGCGCCGCATCGCGCAACAGCAACGCCTGGCGCTGCCGTTGTTTCCCACCACCACCATCGGTTCGTTTCCGCAGACGACGCGGATCCGCAATGCGCGGCGCGATTACAAGGCCGGCCAGATCACGCTGTCGGAATACACTGAACGCATGCGCGAAGAAATCGCCTACGCGGTGCGCAAGCAGGAAGAACTAGACCTGGACGTGCTGGTGCACGGTGAGGCGGAGCGCAACGACATGGTGGAATACTTCGGTGAGTTGCTGGAGGGCTTCGCCTTCACCAGCAACGGCTGGGTGCAGAGTTATGGTTCGCGCTGCGTCAAACCGCCGGTGATTTTCGGCGATGTCAGCCGCCCCAAGCCTATGACTGTGGACTGGACTATCTACGCCCAGTCACTGACTGCGCGGCCGATGAAGGGCATGCTCACCGGCCCGGTGACCATTCTGCAATGGTCTTTCGTGCGCGACGATCAGCCGCGCTCGCAGACCGCTCTGCAGATCGCGCTGGCGCTGCGCGACGAGGTGTGCGACCTTGAAAAATCGGGCATTGGAGTCATCCAGATCGACGAGCCAGCGTTTCGTGAGGGTCTTCCGTTGCGCAAGAAACACTGGCAGGAATATCTGGACTGGGCCGTGCGCGCCTTTCGCATCGCCGCCAGCGGCGTGCGCGACGATACCCAGATCCACACCCACATGTGCTATTCGGAGTTCAACGACATCATCGCGTCGATCGCCGCGCTCGACGCCGATGTCATCACCATCGAAACTTCGCGCTCCGATATGGAGCTGCTCGACGCATTCGCGGACTTCGCCTATCCCAACGAGATCGGACCGGGCGTCTACGACATTCATACCCCGCGCCTGCCCACAGTGGCCGAGATCGAGGCGCTGCTGGAAAAGGCCGCGACCGTGATTCCCGCCGAACGGCTGTGGGTCAACCCCGACTGCGGCCTGAAAACGCGCCAGTGGCCGGAGGTCGAAGCGGCACTGCGCAATATGGTGGAGGCGGCGAAAAAATTGCGCTTGCGGCATGTGCTGGGGTGATTATTTGGAGGTACAGAATGGGGACAGGGTGTGTTCTACGTGCCAACTGTCATGGTGCGTAGGACGCGCCATGCGATATTTGATTGTCTCGAATGCGGTTATCGCGGTTTTTCTTCACCGATTGATTGGAGGTATGTCCCGTTTCAGCCGCCCTGCCTTTTGGCGCTGTTGTCGCATCATACGAAAATGTTTGGTTCGTGCGATGGCGAGATCACCCTTATCATTGATAACGAAAACTATACTGTGGCAAGCGGATGTATACATCGCAAGGGGTCGATTTATCAAACGCTCGGCGTTTGGCATTGGTAGCGGGGCGTGGAGCGATACTGACATGGTCGCCGATGAAGTGACGGTGAGGTTCAAGTTGATGTTGGTGCCGTTAAAAAAATTAAGCCCAGCGGTGCGGCTATCCCTTCAAAAGCGGCCGCTTCGACAAGCGTGCCAGCAGCTTGCGTGTTTCTTCCAGCCACAGTACCAATGAAGCAACGGCTACCGCGATACCCCAGTCCATCAGGTCAAGATCGGTGGTGTGGAATATCTGCTGCGCGGGGGACCAGTGCACTGCCAGCATCTGCATTGCGAGCACGCCGGCCAGGGCGAGCCAGAGCATGCCGTTACTGAAGAAATTGCAGGTAAAGGCGGAGCCGCGCTCGTTGCGGGCATTGAAGACATTGAAGAATTGAAACAGCACAAAAGTGGTGAAGGCCAGCGTCAGGGCATACTGTTGCGAGTTGGCCTGCAAGGCGTAGTACAGCACGCCTAGCGTGCCCGCCGTCATGGTCGCGCCATACGCGATCAGTTTTCCCAGCCGCCGCAGGGTGAGAATGCGTGCCTTGGGATCGCGTGGCGGTTCGGTCATCAGGCCGGGGCGGGCGGGATCCACGCCGAGGGCCATGGCGGGAGGGCCATCCATGATGATATTGACCCACAGGATCTGCACGGGGTTGAATGGTATGGGCAGGCCGAGCAGGGGGGCGCTGACAACGGTGAGCAGGGCGCCCATGTTGGTGGCGAGCTGAAAGCGCACGAACTTGACGATATTGTCGTAGATGGTGCGGCCTTCCTTGACGGCGCGCACCAGGGTGGCGAAATTGTCGTCGGTGAGCACCATGGTGGCTGCCTCCTTGGCAACCTCGGTGCCGGTGATGCCCATTGCCACACCGATATCGGCGTTTTTCAGCGCCGGGGCATCGTTTACGCCATCGCCGGTCATGGCCACAATGTGGCCGCGTTCCTTCAACGCCTGCACGATCTTCACCTTGTGCTCCGGCGCGACGCGGGCAAAGACAGTGATGTGCTCGATGCGCGCGGCCAGCGCATGGCTGTCGAGCCGGTCCAGCTCCGCGCCGGTGATGACCTCGCCGTGCAGGCCCAGTTCGTTGCCGATCGCCGCGGCCGTGATCTTGTGGTCGCCGGTGATCATCTTTGCCGCGATGCCCGCTTTTCCGCACAGGGCGATGGCGTCGCGCGCCTCGGGACGCGGCGGGTCCATCAGTCCGATCAGTCCGGCGAGGGTGAGATCCCGTATATGATCGAGCAAATTTGCTGCCGGATCGAAGGAGGCTGCAGGCAACGTGCGTTCGGCGATTGCCAGTACGCGCAGCGCGCGCGAGGCCATCGCTTCGTTTTCCCGCATGAGTCGAATGCGCCGGGCTTCGTCGACGGGATGTTCCCCTTGGGCGACGAGTTGCCGGGTGCAACGCGCCAGCAGCACATCCGGCGCGCCTTTCACGAACACGCGCACCTCGTCGCCATTACGGTGAAAGGTTGCCATGAATTTGCGGGCCGGATCGAAGGGAATCTCGGCGATACGCGGTAGTCGCGCTTCTTCCGCATCGCGTGATATCCCGCCCTTGACCGCCAGCACCAGCAGCGCACCTTCGGTGGGATCGCCGATGAGCTGGCCGTCGTGGACGCGGCTGTCGTTACACAATGCCAGCGGTTGCAACAGTGGGGTGAAGTCGGGCATGTGCAGGGTGTCGTCTTCGGTGCGGATATCTCCCTCACTGTAGTAACCCTCGCCCGTGACATGAAAGTTCCGCTCCCGGTAATAGAGCGCGCGCGCCGTCATCTGATTGAGGGTGAGCGTGCCGGTCTTGTCGGAGCAGATCACGGTGGTGCAACCCAGCGTCTCGACGGCCGCCAGGCGTTTGACGATGGCGTTCTGCCGCGCCATGCGGTACATGCCGATGGCGAGCGTCACGGTGACCACCGCCGGCAGGCCCTCGGGGATGGCGGCTACCGCCAGGGCGATGGAAGTGAGGATGATCTGTACCGGATCGTCTCCGCGCCACAATCCCAGTGCCAGGATCAGCGCAACAATCCCGCCTGCGATGATGGCCAGGCGTTTGCCGAGGTGATCGAGCTGGAGTTGAAGCGGTGTCGGTCCTTCCTCGGCGGCCTCCAGCATACCAGCCAGCCGCCCCATTTCGGTGTTCGCGCCCGTGGCGGTGACGAGCAGTTCGGCGCGGCCGCGCGTCACCACCGTGTTCATATAGGCCATGTTCACGCGCTCGGCCAGCGGGATCATTTCTTCGACAGTGGCATCGATGTGCTTGCCCGCTACCTGGGATTCGCCGGTCAGTGCGGATTCGTCGATTTCCAGGCTGTGCGCGGCGATGAGCCGGCCGTCGGCGGGCACCCGGTCGCCCGCTTCCAGCAACACGATGTCTCCAGGCACCAGGGTATCGGCGGCCACCTCTATCACGCGTCCGTTACGCCGCACCCGCGTCTTGAGCGCGAGCATCTTTTTCAGCGCGGCGAGGGATTGCTCGGCGCGATATTCCTGATAAAAGCCGAGCGTCGCGTTGAATAGCACGACGGCCAGGATTACCACGACATCCTTGACATCGCCCACCGCTCCGGCCAGCGCCGCAGCGCCGATCAGAATCAAAATGAGCAGGCTCTTGAACTGCGCCAGGAACAGCCGCCAAAGGGGACGCGGCGGTTTTTCGGGCAGGCGGTTCGGGCCATGGATGGCCAGCCGAGTATCAACTTCCGCAGGGCTTAGTCCGCTGCCGGAATCAACGGCCAGCCGCGCGATGGCCTCATCGGCGGCGAGGCGATGCCAGAAGGGAGCCGGGGTCGTTTGGTCACTCGCCATAAAGGTAGAGCACATAGCTGTTGAACAGATACATCGAGAACAGAAACAGACTGGTCCAGCCGATGGTTTTGAGCACCCTGGTTGCCGGGCGGTAAAACAGGCCGACGATGACCACCCCGGTCATCAGGGTGGCGGAGAGGGCGGATAGTGCATGCTGTTGCGAGACATGCGACAGGATCGGTCCCCTGAAAAAGAACAGATCATCGATGGCGATGATCAGGATGTCGAACAGATTGCTTCCCAGC
>SBBG01000006.1 GCA_005240065.1 Gammaproteobacteria bacterium
AAATAAAATCATATATAAACATGATAAAATAAAACTAGTAATTGGACAGACAACACAGCCTCAGCGCACCACGATAAAGCAACCTGTCATTGAGTGCGCACTTGCTTGGTGCATACCATCTGTCTGGCAATTTAAAGTGTCCCCGCTCCCGAGATTCAAACATTGCACAGCCTCACCCCCAACGACGACATCCGCACTACCCGCCTCGCCAATGGCGTCACCATCATCAGTCGCAAACTACCCGCCGCGCACAGCGCCTCGCTCGGTGTGTGGATCCTGAATGGCGGACGGCATCAGAGCCCGGCGCAGGCCGGTTACGCGCATTTGCTGGAGCATCTGTTGTTCAAGGGCTGCGACGGTCATGACGCGCTGGCGCTGGCGCGGCGCTTCGAAGCGATGGGCGGGCAGGTCAATGCCCATACCGGGCGGGAACTGACGGCCTTGCATGGACTGGTGCCTGCACAGGAGATGCCGGAATTGCTCGGCCTCTTCATCACCATGCTGCTCACGCCGCACTTCAATGCAGACGATCTGGCCGTGGAGCGCGAGGTCGTTTTGCAAGAGATGGCGATGATCGAAGACACGCCCGAAGAAGCGGTGGAAGAAACGGCGGTGGAACTGGCCTGGCCCGATCATGCCATCGGCTGGCCTATCCTCGGCCGCCAGGCGGTCGTCGAACAGGCCACCGCCGCAGGCATGCACGCCTATCTGCGCGGCCTGCTCACTGGCGACCGATTGTTGGTGGTAGCCGCTGGCGCGGTGGACCATGCCGCGCTGATGGAGACGTGCGCACCGCTGTCCGCCCTGCCGCCGGGCGCCGCCTCCCGATCATCCGCGCCACGCTTCGCCGGCGGCCGTCATCGCGCCCGCCATGATCTGGCGCAAAGCCATCTGGTATGGACCATGAAGACGCTACCTATCGGTGACGAACGTTACGCATCACTGCTGCTAGCTAATCATTTGCTGGGCGGCGGCGTCTCTTCGCGGCTGTTTCAGGAAATCCGCGAGCGGCGCGGTCTGGCTTACTCCATTCAGTCGCGCCTTGAGTTATATTCCGACTGCGGACTATGGCTGATGCAGACCGCCTGCGAACCGGAGCGCATAGAGGAATGCCGCGCGGCAGTGGAAGAAATTCTGCAACAGCTCATAGAATCAGGCCCCGGCGCCGATGAAGTTGAAAACTCCCGCTGCCACTTGCGCTCGGCCATGCTGATCGCGGAAGATGACCCGGAGGAATGCATGGAACGGCTGGCGCGCGAGGCGATCTACCTCGGGCGTCATTGGTCGATGCAGGAACGCCTGGCGCAACTGGCTGAGATCACGCCGCGCTCGGTAATGACACATCTGGGCCAAGCGTGGATGGATACGCTGCACCTGGAATGGTCGCCATGCTAATTGCACTGTGTCACAAGCGCTTATCGCGCAACACCAGGTCAACCGATTTCTCAATCGGGGATAGAGGAAGGGTTTAACCTGATTGCGCCTCCAGAAAGACGCGCAGCTTGTCGAAGCTGATCACACCCACTGTCCTGGAGATGCGCCTGCCGAACTTGTCGATGAGGAACGTCGTCGGTGTGCCGTTGACCTGTCCGAACTCGCGCGCGAGGGCGCCATCCCGGTCGAAGACCACGGGAAACGGCACACCCTGCTTGCGGACGTACTCGCGTATTTTTTCTGGTTCGTCATATCGCATCGCCACCGCGATTACCTCGAACCCTCGGCTGCGATATCGCCGCCAGGCTGCGATCAGATCCGGCATTTCCTTCAGACAGATCCGGCATTTCCTTCAGACAGATCCCGCAGCTCGTTGCCCAGAAATTTATGAGCACGATTTTGCCGCGCAGGTCGTACAGGCGGATCTTCTGGCCATCCATGGCCGCGAACGTGAGCGCCGGCGCCGCTACCGTTTGTGCGTGCGTATTGAAACTGGCGCAGAGGACAATGAGCAGTATCGCGTATCTTGACCTTTTACAAAGCACGCTAATGTTCACGATTCCGTGCATCCGAGACGATCCTGCCGTCTTTGACGTGCAGCACCCGATGGGCGCATTGAGCGACCACCGGGTTGTGGGTCACCATGAGGAGTGTTTTGCCCGCCGCGTTCAGATCACTGAGCAATGTCAGCAGGTCGCCCTCGGAGGCGGAGTCCAGATTGCCTGTGGGCTCATCCATGAGAAGAATACCTGGATCGTTGGCAAGGGCTCGGGCGATTGCGACGCGCTGTTGCTGGCCGCCAGAGAGCATGCCTGGCAGGTGGCGGGCCTTGTCTCCCAGGCCAAAGCGTTCCAGCAAGTCCATGGCGCGTCCATTGGTATTCTTGGTGCCGCCGAGCCACAGTGCAATTTCAATGTTTTCCAGGGCTGTAAGATGCGGCAACAGATTAAAGAACTGGAACACGAACCCGATTCTTCGGGCGCGCAAGGCCGCCAGTTCAGTGGCGCCGAGCGTGGCTAGCTCAGTCCCGTCTACTACGATGCGGCCATCGCTGGGGCGGTCCAGGCCTCCAATGAGTTGCAGCAGTGTACTTTTGCCATGACCGGACGGTCCCATAATCGCGACCCAGCCGCCATGTTCGACGGTCATGGAGACTTCCGAGACCGCCTTCGTCTCGGCGCTGCCGCTGCCATAGGTCTTACTCACCTTCTCCAGTTCGATGACGGCCTCAGACATAACGCATCGCCTCCACTGGGGAGAGTCTGGCCGCCCGATAGGCAGGATAGAGGCCGGCGAGCAGTGCGAGGCACACGGAAAAGCCCAATGCGAGAAGTACCGTCCCGTTGTCCAGCGTGGGCATCGGCGCCTGACGCAACGACGCTGTGAACGCATTGTCGGTGAGATAGGGGCCGAAAAGATAGGCGCTGAGTCCCCCGATTGCCGTGCCCAATATCCCGCCAAGCAATCCGTAGAGTCCGGATTCGAACATAAATGCCAGGAACAGTGTGCGCCGCGTGCTGCCTATCGCCTGCAGGATGCCGATCTCGCGGCGGCGCTCATAGACCGCGGTGAGCAAGGTGTTGACGATGCCAAACGCTGCGGCGAGCACACCGACCGCCGCCACCGCCTGCATCGCGGTGCCGACGGTGCCCACAATCGACAGCACCGAGGCCAGCAACTGCTTGTCGGAGACGACTGCGACGTTGGCAACTTCCTGGATTTTCAGGCTGACGGCTTCCATCCGTTCGAGGTCCGTCACCTGGACGGCGATGAATGACACCTTGTCCTGCACGCCGTAGATTTGTTGCGCCAGCGGAAGGGGAATAAAAGTGGCGATGTCATTCTTGGTACCCGCTTCGCGCAGAACCCCGATCACGGGCAACGGCTCGCCACGCACGGTGAATGTGTCGCCCGGCTGGAGTTTGAATTGTTTGGCGATCGCTGAGCCGACGACCACCGCACGTTCGACCGGAGAGTTGAAGTAGCGTCCCGATTCGATAGCCCACTTCTGCAACGTGCGCATCTCTTCAGGCCAAACACCGATTACCGGCACGGGTTGGTTGCGAAACGCTGTCTTCTCGTTGAGATAGGGAATGGCGCTCTTGACACCTGCCACGCCACGAATCTTCTCAAGTTCAGGCATGGGAATCGCCTCGGGCAGTTGTTCCCCGGTGAGCACCGAGATCTGTTCATAGGCACACCAGCCCTTGGGCGTGACCACCAGATTGGCGCCCAACCCTTGTGCTTGCTTCTTGATCTCTTTGGTCAGGCCTTGCCCGATCGTCATCAATGCGACGAACGCGGCCATGCCCATGCTTATGCCCGCCAACGTGAAGACGAAACGCCCGCGCCGGCGCAGGAGGTTGCGCCACACCAATGTCCACAGGTTCATGAGAGCCTCAGCGGATCGGGCCGAAGTTCTTGAGGGATACGGCTTGCAGGAGCGGGCGCTGCGGGTCCGTCTTGAAGGTGCCGAAGACGATGGATCCCATGGCGTCGATCTCTTCCCATTCTTTCGGCGTGTCGCCCGGCACTCTCACCGGCAGATAGAACTTGGCGCACTTCAGATCCTGGCAAGTCCGCGCCTCGCGCGAATCGATCAGGGCGATGAGCTGAGGGTCCCCGTTCGCCACGCCGGCCACAACGCCCCGCACCAGGATCTCTCCCTGGTAGCCTTTGGCATCTGCGGCGATGTCTTCAACGTGCAACCCGTTCTTCGACATCGGATGCGACGCATTGCCCAGCAGATCAGGCAGCGTATCAATGCCGAACTGTTGCTGGGCAAGCCGCACGCTCACATAGCCGACTGTGGCAAGCGCCACAAGCGCGGCAATCACCGCACTGCGGCGCCACCATGATTTGTAGCGGTTCCCGACCATGCTCATGATTGATCCTCCTCAGGTATCTTATATATGCTTATATGCGCATAAAAGCATATAATGGGGGCAAAAAAATCCTAAATCTCGTCATAGCCCAGTACACACCGCCCGCTCTCGCGTAGCGTCAGACGCTTTTTCAGGCGCCGCCCGTCTTTCGCCAGCATCTCCGCATCACGCCCATGTTTGACGGCGAGCCGGATGACGTCCTTGATCAAGGCGGCGTGCCCGGAGGCGAGCCGGTAGTAGATCCATGTGCCATCGCGCCGCTCCGTCACCCACCCGCCCTTGCGCAACCCCGCGAGATGCCGGGACACGGCGTACTGCGGAGCCTGAATGGCGTCCACCAGCTCGCACACACAGAACTCGCCCAAGGTGAGGGCGTGCAGGAGCCGATAGCGGGTCGGCTCGGCGAGGATCTTGAAAAAATCAGCGGTCTTCATATATGTAATAATATGCATATATAAACTGCCCAGTCAAGTTCTCGCGTCCAATTCGATGCGCAGGCGGGTGACGCGCAACCCGTTGGCCACAGCCAGCAGTTCGCTCATCTCGTGCACGAGTACCGTGGCGGTGACGCCGAGAATGCCACCGAGCGCAAGCGGAATCATGACGGCGAGTACGAGGAGCGAGAAGACGATGTTCTGCGCGCTCACGCGCCGCGCCTTGCGTCCGAGACGCAGGGCCTCGATCACCTTGGCAAGATCATCGGCCATGAGGGCGATGTCCGCCGCCTCGATGGCGGCGTCGGTGCCGGCTGCGCCCATCGCCATGCCGCAGGTGGCGGCGGCGAGCGCCGGGGCGTCGTTGATGCCGTCGCCCACCATGAGCACGGCGCCGTGTTGTTCCTCCAGTTGCCGCACGGCGGCGACCTTGTCTTCAGGTTTCAGACCGGCGCGTATATCGTCGATGCCGAGCTGGCGGGCGACGGCGAGGGCGGCCCGCGCATTGTCGCCGGTCAGCATCGCGGTGCGCACACCCATTCCATGCAGCGCGGTAATCACCTCTGTCACACCGGTGCGGATGGAATCGCGCAGCGCGATCAGGCCGAGCAGCCGCTGCGCGTTGCCGAGCAGCACCACCGTCTTGCCCTCCTCCTGGAGGGCGCCGATGCGCGCCTCGACCGTCGCGAGATCCGCTCCCAACCGTTGGAACAGGTCGGGGTTGCCGATGTACCAGGTGGTTTCACCGACTGTTCCTTTTGCGCCGGCACCGGTGAGCGCCTCGAATCCCTGTACCGCAAGCGGCCCAATGCCCGCCGCCTCGGCGTGCCGGAGTATGGCCTGCGCCAGAGGATGCTCGGAGTAGTGCTCCAGTCCGGCGGCAAGCGCCAGCAGATCCTCGGTAGCGTCTTGCAAGAGGACGACGTCGGTCACTGCCGGCTCGCCGTGGGTAAGTGTTCCGGTCTTGTCGAAGGCGACCACGCGGATCATGCCCAGATGCTCCAGGTGCGCACCACCCTTGATCAGGATGCCCCGGCGGCCGGCGGCACCGATGCCGGCGGCCATGGCAATTGGCATGGACATGATGAGCGCGCAGGGCGCCGCTGCCACCAGCAGCACCACCGCCCGCTGCGACCATTCTTCCCAGGGGAGATCGAACAGCCAGGGAATGGCGAGAAAGAGTAGGGAGGTCGCCAGCACCGCAGGGCTGTAACGGTGGCCGAAGCGCTCGATCCATTGTTGCGCCCGGCCTTTTTGCTCCTGCGCCTCCTCGACGAGATGGATGATCTTGAACAGCGTGTTGTCGGCGAACGCGGTTGTAGCCACGACTTCCAGCGCCCCCTGGCGGTTGATCGAAGCGGCGAAGACCTTCATGCCCGGCCCCTTGTCCACAGGGACGGATTCGCCCGTGACGGAGGATTCGTCGAGGCTCGATGCGCCCGAGCGGATGATGCCATCCGTCGGGATGGACTCGCCTGGCCGCACGACCAAGATGTCCCCGGCCAGCAGCATCTGCGCCGGGACAGTGATCTCCCGGCCGTCGCGCAGCACGCGCGCCTCCTTGGGAGCGAGGTCGAGCAGCGCGCGGATGCTCGCGCGCGTGCGCGCATAGGTATATTCCTCGACACCTTCGGCTGTGCCATAGAGAAACACGAGCGCCGCCGCCTCGTCCCACAGGCCCAGCAGGCCCGCGCCCACCGTCGCCGCCAGCATCAGGATCTCGATGCCGACCTCGCGTTCTTCGACAAGCTCCCCCAGCCCCTCCCGCGCCCAGTGCCAGCCACCGAGCGGGATTGCAAGCCAGTAGAAAAGATTCTCGACGGTCTCCGTAATCAGCCCCAGGTGTGCCGCCACGAAACCCACAGCCGCGATCAAGCCCGCCAGCAACGCATTGCGCAAAGGTGGATAGCGCCACCAGGGGCCTGCGAAACCGTCCTCTTTCCCTACTTCTTCACCTTGCCTCATGGTCCATATCCTCTTCGAGTTGTCATGCTGCTGTGCGGCCCCGTCGTTCTGCGCGGTTCTCCAGCCATTCGTACATGAGCGGCAGCAAAAGTAACGTCAGCGCGGTGGAGGTGAACAGTCCGCCCACCACCACCGTCGCCAGCGGGCGCAGGATCTCCGAACCCACGCCGGTGGCGAGCAGAAACGGGATGAGGCCGAGGATCTCCACCAGCGCCGTCATCAGCACCGGGCGCAGGCGCAGTGTCGCACCGCTCACCACCGTCTCGCGGATGCCTATCCCCTGCTGGCGCAAGCCATTCAGGAACGAGATCAGCACGATGCCGTTGAGCATTGCCACACCGAACACGGCGATGAAACCAACGGCGGCCGGCACCGAGAGATACTGGCCGCTCACGAACAGGGACAGGATGCCGCCAATCGCGGCGAAGGGCACGTTGGCGATGATCAGCGTGGCGTACTTCACCGAGTTGAACGCGGTATAAAGCAGGATAAAAATCAGCCCGATGGTGAGCGGCACGATCACCGCGAGCTTGGCCATGGCACGCTGCTGATTCTCGAAGGCGCCGCCCCATTCGATCCAGTAACCGGCGGGCAGCTTCACCTTCTGCTTGATGGCGGCTTCCGCCTCCTTCACGAAGCCGTCCACGTCCCGGCCCTGCACGTCCATCTGGGCCACGGCGTAACGCTGCAACTGTTCGCGGCGCACGAAGGAGTACCCTTCGCCCAGTTCCACCGATGCGACGCGGGACAACGGCACCAGCGCGCCGCCCGGGGTGCGGATCGGGATGTTGTTGATGGCTTCCACGCTGTTACGGAAGCCGGGGGCAAGCCACACCTGGATGTCGAAGCGCTTCATCCCGTCGATGAGGGTACTCACCGCCTTGCCGCCGATGCCGGCCTGCACCACTTCGAGGATGTCATCGGCGTTGAGACCCAGGCGCGCCGCTGCTTCCCGGTTTACCCGTACCACCATCTGCGGCTTGCCGATGTTGGCTTCCAGGGACAGATCGGCTGCCCCCGGCACCGTTTCGATCGCCGCCTTGACCTCGGCGGCAAGGCGGCCCAGCGTGGCGAGGTCCTCGCCGTAGATCTTGGCCGCCAGCGTCGCCCTCACCCCGGAGATCAGCTCCTCCACCCGCATCTGGATGGGTTGGGTGGCCGCGATGACGGCATTGGGCGCAGCCTGTTCGGCGGCCTCCTGCATTTTGCGGCTGAGGGCCTGGTAGCTGATTTTTTTGGGCCACTGCTCCTGGGGTTTGAGGTCCACCAGGATTTCCATGTAATTCACATCCACCGTCTCCAGCTTCTCGGGCCGTCCGATCAGGGCCAGGCTGTATTTGACCTGGGGAAAGGCCTTCAGCGCCTGTTCGATGCCCTCGGAAATGCGCACCGATTCTTCGAGGGAGGTGGAAGGGATGCTGGTCACCCGGAACATGATCGCCTGCTCTTGCAGCGTGGGCATGAATTCCTTGCCCAGGAACGGAAAAAGAGACAGCGAACCGGCAAACAGCAGTGCGGAACCGATCGTCACCGGCCGTTTGTGATTGAGCACCCACTGCAAGAGGGGTGTATAGCGCTGCCGCAGCCATGCCACGATGAACGGTTCGCGCTCCCGTTTCGCCCGCAACCCCAGCGCCGCCAATACCGGGATCAGGGTTACGGTGAGGATCAGCGAGCCGATCATGGCAAAGGTCATGTTCAGCGCCAGGGGCTTGAACAGCTTGCCCTCCAGACCGGTCAGGGCAAACAGGGGCAGGAATACCACGATGATGATCAGCACGCCGAAGGCGATGGGATTCATCACCTCGCGCGCCGCCTCCAGCACCACCTGGCTGCGGTTGACCGTCTTCCCGGCATGGTGGGAGAGCATACGAAAGGCATTCTCCACCAGCACCACCGGGCCGTCGATGGTCATGCCCAGCCCTACGATGAGACCGCCCAGCGACATCAGGTTGGCGGAGACGCCGTATTCGTCCATGAAAATGAAGGCGATCAGGCGCGCCATCGGGATGGCGACCACCACGATCAGCGCGGAGCGCACCTCCCCCAGGAACAGGAACAGCACCGCAATCACCAGCAGCGCGCCCTCGATCATCGCCCGGTCGGCCATGGCGATGGCCTTGCCGATCAGCTCGGTGCGGTCGTAGACCTGTTGCATGCTGACGCCGTCCGGCAAGGATGCCTTGACCACCGCCAGTTTTTCCTTGACCGCCTCCACGACGTTCTGGGCGTTCTCGCCGATGCGCGCGAGGGCCATGCCCAGCACCACCTCCTTGCCATCCCTGGTGATGGCCCCGGTACGCAATCTGGGTGCCTCCTTCACCTCCGCCACGTCGCGCACATACACCGGCGTGCTCTCGCGCTGGGTGATGACGATGTTCCCGATATCGCGCGTATCCGCAACCAGTCCCAGCCCGCGCACCAGGTATTGCTCCCGGCCGAGGTTCACATACTGGCCGCCCACCTGGCGATTGTTCAGGTCGATGGCGACCATCACCTCCTTGAAGGTCAGGCCGTATTTGATCAGCTTGTTCGGATCGATGAGCGCCTGGTACTGTTTTTCGTGGCCGCCCCAGGAGATCACGTCATCCACGCCGGGCGTCGTCCTCAGCACCAGGCGCACGCTCCAGTCCTGAAGGGTGCGCAGATCCATCTCTGAAAGCTTTTTGTCCGCCGCCTCGATGGTGTACCAGAACACCTGGCCGAGGCCGGAGGTGTTCGGCCCCAGCACCGGCTCGCCGTAGCCTTGCGGAATGCGCGCCTTGGCTTCGAGCAGCTTTTCGCTCACCAGGCGGCGGGCGAAATAGATGTCCATGTCATCCCTGAAATACACGCTGACGTAGGAAAGGCCGAACAGCGAGACTGAGCGGATTTCCTGCACACCGGGCAACCCCGCCACAGCGGTCTCGATGGGGAAAGTGAGCAGCTTTTCCACGTCCTCGGAGGCAAGGCCCGGCGATTCGGTGTACACGCTCACCTGCACCGGTGTGACATCGGGAAAGGCATCCAGCGGCACTTTCTGCCAAGCCCTCACCCCCAGGAAAATCACCAGCGCGAAGGCCGCCAGCACCAGCACTTTATAACGCAAAGAGAAATCGACGATCTTGTTCAACATGTCCGCTCTCCTGTCAGTGCTCTTCGCCGATCTGCGATTTGAGCAGCCGCGCCTTGAGGGCATAAGCGCCGCTCACCACGACCATCTCCCCCGGCGCCACGCCGGATTTAAGCACAGCGTACCCCTGGGCACGTTCGCCCGTTTCCACGGCGCGCGGCTCGAACCCGCCTCTTTCGGCGACAAATACCGTCGGTTGCCCTTGCAACAGCAACACGGCGTCTTCCGGCACGGTGAGTGCCTTGGCGCTTCCCCCGGTTCCGATCACCACAGTAGCGAACATTTCCGGTTTCAGCCGCCCGTCCGGGTTGGGCACCTCGACGCGCGCCTTGACGGTGCGGGTTTCCTTGTCCATCGTGCTGCTGATGTAGGTGAGCCGCCCCTTGAACACTTCACCCGGATAGGCAGACACCGTGACAGTGGCCTGGGTGCCGATCCTGACCTTGGCAAGGTCCTTCTCGAACAGATCACTTTCTATCCAGAGGGTGGACAGATCGGCCACGGTGAACAGGTTCATGTCGGGCTGGGCGAGCTCCCCCAGCACCGCCTTCTTTTCGATCACGATGCCGGTAAACGGGGTCGTCAGCGGAAATATCGAGCCGCTCCCCTGGTCGGGCGCCACGCCCAGCATAAGGAGCTTGTCGGCGGCGGCGCGCAGGCTCGCCCTGGCCTTTTCGTATTCGGCGCGGGCACGCAGGAATTCCTTTTCCGGGATGATGTTCTCGGCCTGCAGGCGCTGGGCGCGCTCGAAACCGGCCCTGGTGACCGCCTCCTCGCTATGCGCCTGAAGATAGGCGGAGCGCGCCGCACCCAGATCGATACTGTCGAGCAGCGCCAGCGTCTGTCCCGCTTTCACCCGGTCGCCGAGCCGGGCGCGCACTTCGACGAGGCGGCCCGGCACGCGCGGCATCACGTGGGCGAGCCTGTCCTGGTTCGCCTGGATGGTGGCGGTGACGGTGATCTGCCCGGCCCATTCCCGGAGTTCAACCCGCTGCACCTTGATGCCAGCCCTGGCAGCGTCTTCCTGGGAGATCCCCAACTCGGCGCCGTGTTCCATCGCCCCGGCCGTTTCCGCCGGGCGCTCGGCGGCCTTGCCGGGCGCTGGCGGCCCGGGCGCCTTTTCGCAGCCTCCCAGCGGCACCGCCAGTGCGGCGCACAACAGGCTCAATGCGGCGAGCCGCGCGCTACGGGTCTTGTTGTCAAGATTGAACAGTTTCTTCATTGCATGGTTTCCTTGTATCGAATGTTCTTTAGTCTCAGCGGCTGCTATCCGCCTGATGCCAGCCCGCCGCCGCCTCCAGGGCAACGCTCACCCGGCGCAGCTCGGTGCGAGCCTCCAGGAGATCCCGCCGTCCTTCCAGAACCTGACGGTTCACCAGCAGCAGTTGGAGGAGACCGATCTCGCCGGCACGGAAGGAGGTCGTCACGAGCCGCTGGTTTTCTTCCAGGCCCGGCAGCACCGATTCTTGCAGCCGTGCCACCCGCTCCCGCAGATTGCGCAGCCGTTCCCACAAGGCGAGCACCTGTGCCCGCGTGTCGCGCCGCCCCGCCTGCCTTTCGATTTCCGCCTGGGTGAGATCGGTCACGGCCCGCCCGATACCGCCACCGTTGCGGCGGAAAAGAGGCAACGGCAGCGTTACGCTCACGCCCGTCACCCTTTCCCGCAGATCTGCGGACCCTTCGCGTCCGGTGTTCAATCCGACGGTGATGTCCGGGTAGCGCACCGCACGCTCCAGTGCGAGCCGCGCCCGCGCCGCTTCTTCCTGGTGATCCAGCGCGCGCAGCAGCGGACGTTCGTCCGTGCTTGCCAGCAGGTCATCGAGGCCATAGGCGGCGGCCTTCACATCGAGCGCGCCGCTCACCTCGGGCAACGCCTGGTCGGGAAGCTGAAGTGCGGCGGCAAGCTCGGCCCGGGACTGGACAAGCTGTTCGCGCAGCGAGGCCAACTGATTGCGCGCCCGCTCTGCCTCGACGCTCGCCAGGTTGCCGTCCAGGCGGCTGTCCTCGCCCGCAGCGACCCGCTTGCGCACCGCGCCGGCGGCCTCCTCGATGAGTTTCAGAGTCTGCCCCTCTGTCTCGATACGAAGCTGGAGGCTCAACACCCGCACGAAGCGCTGCTCCACCTCGGCACGCACCTGGCGGCG
>SBBG01000040.1 GCA_005240065.1 Gammaproteobacteria bacterium
CGTTGAGGCTGTAGAAAAACCTCTGGACAGGGAATTTTTATGATCACGGAAAAATTTCGACCTCCTGAGATGATCTGTATTCAACGATCTCACCCCTCGGAGGGGTTTTGCTACCCTCTGATTTTCGCCTTCTCGGCATTTCAGAGAGTTTTTCTACAGCCTCGTTAGCCAAATGGACAAGGAAACACTATATTCGCAGCACTACAGTGGGTAAAATCAGACAACGACAGGAGGTAACGTTATGACTGACGACAGAAAGTGCCCGGCAACGGGCGGAGCAAGTCAACAAGCAACCAGCAGAGGCACGTCGAACCGGGACTGGTGGCCCAATCAGCTGAACCTCAAGATCCTGCACCAGCACTCGCCGCTGTCCGACCCCATGGATAAGGGTTTCAACTACGCTGAAGAATTCAAAAGCCTCGACTTGGCGGCCGTGAAGAAGGATCTGCAGGCGCTGATGACCGACTCGCAAGACTGGTGGCCAGCGGACTTCGGCCACTATGGACCCTTGTTCATTCGCATGGCATGGCACAGTGCCGGCACGTACCGCACCGGTGACGGTCGCGGCGGCGCCGGTGCCGGCCAGCAGCGCTTCGCACCTCTCAATAGTTGGCCCGACAACGCGAACCTCGACAAGGCGCGCCGGCTGCTTTGGCCGATCAAGCAGAAGTATGGCAAGAAGATCTCATGGGCCGACCTCATGATTCTTGCGGGCAACGTCGCCTTGGAGTCGATGGGATTCAAGACCTTCGGCTTCGCTGGCGGTCGTGAGGATGTCTGGGAGCCGGAAGAAGACGTCTATTGGGGCTCTGAGAACAAGTGGTTGGATGACAAACGCTACTCCGGCGACCGGAACCTCGAAAATCCGCTCGCTGCCGTGCAGATGGGCTTGATCTACGTCAATCCGGAAGGCCCGAACGGCAACCCGGATCCGATCGCGGCGGCCAAGGATATCCGCGAGACTTTTTCTCGCATGGCCATGAACGACGAAGAAACGGTTGCGCTTATCGCCGGCGGTCATACCTTCGGCAAAACCCATGGCGCCGGCCCGGCGCCCCATGTGGGGCCTGAGCCCGAAGCGGCGAGCATCGAGGAGCAAGGCCTCGGTTGGAAGAGTAACTTCGGCACCGGCAAAGGCGGTGACACGATCACTAGCGGCCTGGAGGTCACTTGGACCACCACGCCAACAAAGTGGAGCAACAACTTCTTCTGGAACCTGTTCGGCTACGAATGGGAATTGACGAAGAGCCCGGCCGGTGCGCATCAGTGGCAACCGAAGGGTGGCGCAGGTGCAGGCACGATTCCGGATGCCCACGACCCGTCGAAGCGTCACGCGCCAGCCATGCTGACCACTGACCTTTCCTTGAGATTCGACCCCGCCTACGAAAAGATTTCAAGGCGCTTCTACGAGAACCCGGACCAGTTCGCAGACGCATTCGCCCGCGCGTGGTTCAAGCTGACGCACCGCGACATGGGTCCGCGCGCACGCTATCTCGGCCCGGAGGTCCCTGCCGAAGAGCTCATCTGGCAAGACCCCATTCCCGCGGTCAATCACAAGTTAATTGATGAGCAAGACATTGCATCCCTCAAGGGCAAGATTCTGGCTTCGAGGCTCTCCATATCCCAACTAGTGGCGACCGCCTGGGCGTCGGCATCCACCTTCCGTGGCTCCGACAAGCGCGGCGGTGCGAACGGCGCACGAATTCGCCTCGCGCCGCAGAAGGATTGGGAAGTCAACCAACCTGCCCAGTTGGCCAAAGCGCTCAATATTTTGGAGGGCATCCAGATCGCCTTCAACAGCGCACAGTCCGGCGGTAAGAAGGTATCGCTGGCTGATCTGATTGTTCTGGCCGGTTGCGCGGGTGTCGAGCAAGCCGCAAAGAAGGCTGGTCACGATGTGACGGTTCCCTTCTCGCCGGGACGCATGGATGCCTTGCAGGAGCAGACCGATGCGGCCTCCTTCGCCGTGCTCGAACCGATCGCGGATGGCTTCCGCAACTACCTCAAGGACCAATACACCATATCGGCCGAGGCATTGCTGGTTGACAAGGCGCAATTGCTGACGCTGACTGCACCAGAGATGACGGTGCTCGTTGGCGGTATGCGTGTACTGAACACCAATTTCGGACAAACCCAGCACGGCGTTTTTACCAAGCAGCCTGAAACGCTGACCAACGACTTCTTCGTGAATCTGCTCGACATGAACACGGAATGGAAGGCGGTATCAGACGCCAAGGACATATTTGAAGGGCGCGATCGCAAGACTGGTGAAGTCAAGTGGACCGGCACGCGTGTCGATCTCATCTTCGGTTCGAACTCCCAGCTCCGGGCTTTGGCCGAGGTCTACGGAAGCGCGGACGCGCGGAAGAAGTTTGTCCAGGACTTCGTGGCGGCCTGGACCAAAGTGATGAATCTTGATCGTTACGATCTCGACTGATCGTCGCGTAAGCCTCTTCGAGGGCTTCTGACAGGCGGCGAAAAAATCTCAGCCAATCGGTAAGCGCCGGTATTTCTCCGGCGCTTACCGCACCACTTGGCCCGCGTAGGGCACAACAACCAACGGGCATTGCGCCGAATGTTGATTACCCCGATACTTGCACCATGCCTGACTATCGACGCACCGATCGATGGGGTCACACTGAACCCACAGCGCCGTTGAGCCACATCATGTTTTTCGATAAATTGCAGCGCCAAAGCCCTCTCCCTTTTCAACGAAGAGCCCGGTACAATAGAGCGGAGCCCGTCCGCGGCACACAGGAATCCGTCATGTCTCGCTGGTTTCCGCTAATTCTTCTGCTCAGCCTGTTGCTCGGAGGGTGCGCCACCGTGCCGCCCGCCGCGCTCAACAAGGGAGTTTTCTCGCCCGTCACACCACAAGCAATCCAGACAGGAACCCCTGAAGGACAACGGATACGCTGGGGCGGGATTATTGTCAATACCACCCCAAAGGAACAGGAAACCTGTTTCCACATTCTGGCTCTGCCGCTCGACGAAGAAGCGCGGCCGGAGCGCGATGACCGGACACTGGGGCGTTTCGTCGGCTGTGCGCAGGGCTTTTATGATCCGGCGCTTTATGCTGCGGGCCGGGAAATAACGGTGACCGGAGAAGTTCGCGGCGTCGAACCCGGCAAGGTGGGCGACTTTCAGTACCTGTTTCCGCGTGTAGCCGTAGATGCCGTCTATCTATGGCCTAAGCAACCCAATGTCGTTTATGTTCCCTACCGTGACCCGTTCTTTTGGAGTCCTTTCTGGTGGGATCCCTTCTATTCGCCGTGGTATTGGCCTCCACCGCGCTACTATCGCTGATGATGCCTTTCCATAAACCCGTTTGGCTGCTCCTGCCGGCCCTGCTGCTCGGCGGCTGCGCCGTCAATCCCCCCCCTTTCCCACCCCAGGATCTCGGGGCTGTGGCTACGCGCCTGACCCCGCAACAGGTGGCCCAGGATAGCACCCTGCTTGATCGCCAGGTGTTGTGGGGTGGGGTGATCGTCGAAAGCCACAATGCCGCCGATCACACCGAACTGACGGTACTCGCCTACCCGCTGGACGCGGATCAGGAACCTGACACGAGCAAAGACGCCATCGGGCGGTTTTTGCTGCGCAAGCCGGGGTACCTCGAAACCCTGGTGTACGCTCCAAAACGCGAAATCACCGTGGTGGGCACGGTCAAGAAAATCCAGGAGCGCACCGTGGGTGATACTTCTTATCGTTACCCAGTGGTGGAAGCGGACAGAATCCACCTCTGGCCGCTTGCTCTGCCGTCGCCGCCGTCGCGAGTCCGCTTTGGTGTAGGGGTCGGTATCGTACGCTGACTGGCAGTGTTCAACCCAGAAGAATGAACGCCTATTGGCGAGGAACCGTTTCGTCTCTCACCACTCGTCCACCCGCCTCTGATTTTGACCTTCATCCATGCCCCTGATCACCCTCGACAACGCTCATCTCTCCTATGCTCGCTGGCTGATGCTCGACGACGCGCATTTTTCACTGGATGCGGGAGAAAAAGTCGCGCTGATTGGCCGCAACGGCACCGGCAAATCCACCTTGCTGCAAGTGCTGGCGGGGCTGACCGCGTTGGACAGCGGTACGCTGTGGCGTGACGGTGCGGCGCGGCTGGCCTATGTGCCGCAGGAGCCGCCGCTCGACCCGGAGCACACCGTCTTCGAAGCGTGCGCGGAAGGACTGGGCGGGCTGCGCCAAACGCTACTGGACTACCACGCGGTGAGCCATGCCCTGGCGCAGACAGGCGTGGATACCGACGCCCTGCTGACACGCCTGCAAAAGCTTCAGACCACACTGGAGGCACAAGGCGGCTGGTCGGCGCAGAACCGCGTCGAGCAGGTGCTGACACGCCTGGAACTGCCGCCCGGCGCGAAGGTCGCCACCCTCTCCGGCGGCTGGCGCAAGCGCGTGGCGCTGGCTCAGGCGCTGGTGGTGGAGCCGGAGATTCTGTTACTGGACGAGCCGACCAATCATCTCGACTTCCCGGCCATCGAGTGGTTGGAGGGTTTTCTGCGCGACTACCGCGGCAGCCTGATCGTGATCAGCCACGACCGGCGATTCCTGGATCGCGTCGCGACCCGCATTGTCGAGCTGGATCGCGGCAAGTTGACAAGTTTTCCCGGAAATTTCCGGGAATATCAGCGCCGCAAGACGGAGATGCTGGCGGCGGAATCCAGCCGGAATGCCGAGTTCGACAAGTTTCTCGCCCAGGAGGAAGTCTGGATCCGCCAGGGTATCGAGGCGCGCCGCACCCGTAATGAGGGGCGCGTGCGGCGCCTGGAGCAATTGCGGCGGGAACGCGCCGCGCGCCGCGAGCGCATCGGCAACGTCACGCTCCAGCTCGATACCGGCGAGCGCTCCGGCCAATTGGTGGCGGAACTCGAACACGTCAGAAAATCCTTCGGCGACAAGACGATCATCCGCGACTTTTCCACCCGCATCATGCGTGGCGACCGCATCGGCCTGCTCGGCCCCAACGGCGCGGGCAAGACCACTCTGCTCAAACTGATTCTCGGTGACATCGCCCCGGACAGCGGCAGCGTGCGGCTGGGCACCCGGCTGCAAGTCGCCTATTTCGATCAACTCCGCGAACAGCTCGATCCCGAAGCCACGCTGCGCGACGTAGTCAGTCCCGGTGCGGACTTCGTGGAAATCGGCGGCAAAAAGAAGCATGTGATCGGCTATCTCGGCGAATTCCTGTTTCCGCCCGAACTCACCCTGGCCAAGGTGCGAACCCTCTCCGGCGGCGAACGCAACCGTCTGCTGCTGGCCCATCTCTTCACCCGGCCCGCCAATGTGTTGGTGCTCGACGAGCCGACCAACGATCTGGACCTTGAAACACTGGACATGCTGGAAGGGCTGCTGGCCGATTACCCCGGCACACTGTTCCTGGTAAGCCACGACCGCGAATTTCTCGACAACGTCGTCACCCAGGTCATCGCCTTCGAAGGCAACAGCGTGCTGCGTGAATATCCCGGCGGTTACGACGACTGGCTGCGCAACCGGCCCCAACCCGGCATGGCAACGTCCACCGCCCCCAAAGCCACACCCGTC
>SBBG01000031.1 GCA_005240065.1 Gammaproteobacteria bacterium
AGGCCGCCAACAAAGCCGCGCTCCAAGCGCGCCTCGGCTTGCCGCTGGAGCCGCAAGTGCCTCTGATCGGTCTGATCAGCCGTCTCGTCGAGCAAAAGGGCATGGATCTGGTGGCGGCTATTCTGCCCGAACTTTTGGCGCAGCCGGTGCAAGTGGCGATGCTCGGCAGCGGCGAAAAACGCTTCGAGACCGCGTTCAGCGATGCGATGGCGGCTCATCCGCGACGGTTCGCAGTGCAGATCGGTTTCGACGAATCCCTGGCGCACCTCATCGAAAGCGGTGCCGACATGTTCCTCATGCCCTCGCGTTTCGAACCCTGCGGCCTGAATCAGATCTACAGCCTGCGCTACGGCGCCATCCCCGTCGTACGCCGCACCGGCGGACTGGCCGACACCGTGGTCGATGCCACCCCCGGTAATCTCGCCGACGGCACGGCCACCGGCATCACCTTCGAAGACGCCACCCCCCAGTCCCTGCTTGCCGCCGTCCAGCGCGCAATGGCGCTGTACCGCCAGCCGGCCCTCTGGCAACAGATGATCCGCACCGCCATGCGGCAAAACTTCAGTTGGCAACGCAGCGCAAAAGAATATCTGGCGCTTTATCAGCGGGCTTGGGATGCGCGATGGGGGCTGAAATAGTCTGAATAAAATAGACATTCTCGATTGGCAAAATGGCCTATCCGGAGAATGAAAGATGAGCAAACGAATCAAGACCTACACGCCGGAGTTTCAGGCGGAAGTCCTAAAAATGATGAAATGGCAAGGGCTCAAACAAGAGAGTAAAGTGGATCCCGCAGTAGACTCCAATCCCATTTTTTGTTTCTTTGTAACCCGGAATTCGCTTGACTCGATACACGGTTGTTCTCTCGCCTGCGGGAGAGAGGGAGGACCTTGGCTGGGCCGAACGCAAGAAAATCATGGCGAGGAATATTTGGAAATTTTCAGGGGGGCGAAAAGGAGTTTTTTGGATGACGATTGCCCCGCACCTCGAATGACCGGAGGAAAACTGGTACTATGCCCGCGCCATGCAGCGTTCCGACTTTTATTACGATCTTCCCGAAGAGCTGATCGCTCAACATCCTCCCGCAGTGCGCGGCGACAGCCGTTTGCTCTATCTTGGCGCGGGACAAGTGCGCGAGGATCGGCATTTCGCTGAATTAGCGGACATGCTCGGGCCGGGCGATTTGCTGGTGTTCAACGATACGCGCGTCATTCCGGCGCGCCTGTTTGGTGTCAAGCCGACGGGAGGGCGGGTGGAAGTGTTGGTGGAACGGGTGCTGGACGCGCGTCGCCTGCTTGCCCACGTCCGAGCCAGCAAGCCTCCGCGGCCGGGCGGGCGGTTGATACTGGAGGGTGAGGTCGAGGCGGTCGTGCTGGGGCGGCATGGCGATCTTTTCGAGTTGCGTTTCGATGATCCTCGTCCGGTGTTCGCCGTCCTCGATGAGATAGGTCATATCCCGCTGCCGCCTTACATCGCGCGCGCGGAGGAAGAGGCCGATTGCGAGCGTTATCAAACCGTTTACGCGCGCCGGCCGGGTGCTGTGGCGGCGCCGACCGCCGGCTTGCATTTCACACAGACCCTACTGCAGGCACTTGCCGGCCGGGGGGTGGAAACGGCCTTCGTCACGCTCCATGTCGGGGCGGGCACTTTCCAGCCGGTGCGCGCCGAGCGCATAGAGGATCACCGCATGCACGCCGAATATGTCGAGGTGAGCGCGGCGGTGTGCGAACAGGTGCATGCGGCGCGCGCATGCGGCGGACGGGTAATCGCGGTCGGTACCACGGCGGTGCGCAGCCTGGAAAGCGCTTCGCAAAACGGCCGGATCGCGCCTTTTTACGGTGATACCGCCATATTTATCTATCCGGGTTATCATTTCCGAAGCGTCGATGCCCTGATCACCAACTTTCACTTGCCGGAATCGACGCTGCTGATGCTGGTGTGCGCGCTGGGCGGTTATCAAAGGATAATGGACGCCTACCGCCATGCCGTTGAAAACCGTTACCGGTTTTTCAGTTATGGCGATGCCATGTTCATCACGCCGGAGGGATCATGAAAGTGGATGTCACGAGCGGCTGGCTGCAGGGCGCGCGGTGCGTGGGGTCGCCGAATCAGGACGAGCGCCCGGCGGATGCGGCGATCGACCTGCTGGTGATTCACGGCATCAGTCTGCCGCCTGGCGAGTTCGGCGGCGGCTGGATCGACGCCTTGTTCACCAATACGCTCGACCCGCAGGCACATCCCTATTTTCAGGAGATCGCGGATCTTCGCGTCTCAGCGCATGTGCTGATCCGCCGCGACGGTGAGATCGTCCAGTACGTACCGTTCCATCGCCGTGCTTGGCATGCCGGACAATCCTGTTTCGAGGGCCGTGCGCGCTGCAACGATTTTTCCATCGGCGTGGAACTGGAAGGGTGTGACGACCGGCCTTATGAAGAAGCGCAGTATACCGCGCTGGCGGAGCTGGCGCGCGCCTTGATGGCCGCTTATCCCGCCATTACGCCGCGGCGTATCGCAGGACATAGCGACATCGCGCCGGGACGCAAGACCGATCCCGGTCTGGCGTTCGATTGGCAGCGGTTTCGCACGTTGCTGGGATAGCTGGCATGACATTCTTCGAAATCATTATCAGCTTGGCATTGGAACGCATCTGGCCTGGCATCGCCGCGCGGCGGCGCTTCGGCGGGTTCACGCGATTTTCCGCCTGGGCCGAAAACCGTATCGGCGCGGGAGGGGACTGGAAGGGCGCCGCGGCGGTGCTGCTGGCGGTGTTGCCGCCGGTGTTGGCGACCGCCGTGTTGTACTCCCTGTTGGGCGGGCTGCTTGGGCTGCTGGCATTTGTTTTTGCCATCGCAGTGCTGTTGCTTTGCCTCGGTCCGGCCGATCTCGACGCCGAAACACGAAGCTATATCGCCGCCCGCCAGCGGGGTGACGAGGAGGAGGCGCGACGCCGTGCGATTGATCTGGCGGGTGCGCATGATGTGCCCGCCGATGCCGTGCAATTGACGCGCGCGGTGGTCGAAGCCGTCCTGACGCAGGCCAACGAGCGCATCTTCGCCGTGTTGTTCTGGTTCGCCGTGCTGGGGCCGGCCGGGGCGGTGTTTTACAGATTGTCATCGCTGTTGAATGATCGGCTGCCCAGCCAGCCATCGCCGGAGCAGGATGCGTTCGCCGACGCCGCCCGGCGTTTGCACGGCATCCTCGGCTGGTTGCCAGCGCGCTTGGCGGCCTTCGGTTACGCCGTTACTGGTAGTTTCGCCGATGCCATGTACAACTGGAGCAGCCACGACAGCGGGCAAGCCGGTTGGCTGGAGAAAAACGATTTGGCGTTGGCGGCCAGCGGATTAGGTTCCTTGCACATGGATAGCGGTGAGACAAGCTTGCGGGAAGGCGAGCATCACCA
The DNA here is from genome assembly GCA_005240065.1 of Gammaproteobacteria bacterium. Lineage (GTDB taxonomy): Bacteria > Pseudomonadota > Gammaproteobacteria > Ga007554 > SBBG01. The sequence continues at coordinate 3,401 of SBBG01000031.1, forward strand.
TGCCGCAATGCAGGTCAGAGCGGCGCTGGCGCTGGTGTGGCGGACCGTGGCGTTGTGGCTGGCGGTAATTCTGGCTGTCGAAATCGCCGGATGGGTGATATGAGACGCCGGCCGGACAGCCCCTGATTTTTTTGGCGCGGAATGAGAAATGAGGGATGAAAAAGTCTAAAATACAAAAGCCGTTTTAACCAGATTTCATAATTCCGCGCCTACACAGCTTCGTAGGGTGCGTCTCACGCACCGCGCGGAGGGTGCGTGAGACGCACCCTACATATTTTTTTGATGTTTCATTCCTTGCATGGTTGACAGATTGACGACGACGATAGATTTGATTCGCCACGGCGAGCCGGTGGGAGGTAGCAAATACCGCGGGCAGAGTGACGACCCGTTGAGCGAGAGGGGCTGGGTGCAGATGCGCCGGGCGGTGGCGGATCACCGGCCTTGGGATGTGATCGTCAGCTCTACTCTGTCGCGCTGTTCGGAGTTCGCCAGTGAACTGGCGCAACGCCATGCCCTGCCGCTGGAGTTCGAACCGCGTCTGATCGAGATCGGTTTTGGCGCGTGGGAAGGGCGTACCAAGGCCGAGGTAATGGCCCAGCATCCTGCTGCGTTGCAGCGGTTCTGGACCGACCCGCTCAACAACACCCCGCCGGGCGCAGAACCGCTGACTGATTTCCGCGACCGGGTGATCGCCGCCTGGAACGACGTGTTGACAAACCATGCTGGCCGCCACGTCCTGATCGTCGGCCATGCCGGGGTGATCCGCATGATTACGCGCCATGTACTAGACATGCCGCTCGATCGCGTGTTTCGCATCGAGGTGCCAAACGCTGGTATCACCCGCATTCGCGTCGAGCAAAGCCATGGAGAGACTTTGCCGACCTTGATATTTCATGCAGGTGCGCTGTGATGCTCGGTTCGTTCTGGTTGGCATTGCAGTTTCTGACGCGCATTCCGGTGCCGGTGCAATTTCATCCCACGCCGCAGGATTGGGGGCGTTCGGTGCTGGCCTATCCCCTCGTGGGGCTGCTCATAGGCGTGGTGCTGGTGCTGCTGCATTGGCTGCTGGCGAATGCCGATCCCGGGGTGCAGGCGGGACTTTTGCTGCTGGTATGGGCGCTGATCACCGGTGGTGTGCATCTCGAAGGCTTGGCCAACAGTGCCGATGCCTGGGCGGGTGGTCATGGCGACCGGCAACGTACCCTGGATATCCTCAAGGACCCGCGCAGCGGCCCGGCGGCGATGATGGTGGTGGTGCTGGCCATGATCCTGAAATTCGCCGCGCTGTCGGTACTGGTGGCGGAGTCGGCGCTGGAGATCATCCTGCTGGCACCGGTGCTGGGCCGCTCGGCGATCGCCGCGCTGTTGCTCACCACGCCCTATGCCCAGATGGATGAGATCGGCGCCGAGCGTGCCACGAACGTGCCCAGACAGGCCGTAAGCTGGACCCTGGCGGCGGTGGCGGCGGGCGCGCTGTTCCTCGTTGGCTGGGGCGGTCTGGTGCTGCTGTTCCTGCTGTTCATCGGCGGTTACATGCTGCGGCGCATGATGATTCATCGCATCGGCGGACTCAGCAAGGACACTGCCGGGGCGATTTGCGAACTGACCGAGGTTGGTGTACTGACCATCGTTGTGCTGGTGTGGGGTTAGCGCCTTGTCACAGAGGTTTTGGCGCATGCTGCGGCGCTGCAACACGCTGTGACAAGGCACCATACATAACGACATAAATCGTAGCGTGCGCTGTGCGCACGACCAACCGCAGTCTCGCGCGCGCAGCGCACGCTACTTTATAGTTCCCCGGCAGTTTTGGTACCGCGCGGGGAACTTGCCAAGGAATAGGGTAGTCTCTATATGAGTAAAGAGTGCTCTTTTACCCGACAAGGAGAAAAACCATGCTGAAAAATTTTTTTTTTCTTGTGTTGTTTGGTTTCGCCACTGCCCAAGCGCAGGCCGATGAATCCTGTTCTCCCGCGCTGAGTTTCACCAAAACCCCGCTCGGCGGGAAAACGCCGGTGAATTTGTGCGAGTCTTATCAAGGCAAGGTGCTGCTGGTGGTCAACACCGCCAGCTTTTGCGGTTTCACACCTCAGTACAAGGCACTGGAATCGCTCTATCAGAAATATCAGAATCGTGGTTTTCATGTGCTGGGTTTCCCCTCCAACGATTTTGGGCAGCAGGAGCCGGGTGACGACAAGGCGATCAAGGATTTCTGCGATGCGACCTATAAGGTCAAATTTCCCATGTTCAAAAAGACCAAGGTCGCCGAGCACCATGCCGATCCTTTGTACCGTGAACTGGCGCGCCAGAGTAACGGCAGTTATCCGCAATGGAATTTCCATAAATATCTGATCGACCGCGAAGGCAAGGTGATCGCCGACTTCGCCAGTCCCGTCACGCCCGACGATCCGCGTGTGCTTAAAGCCATTGAGCAGGCTTTGACGCAAAAGATTTGATGCGGCCAGCCGCGTTATCTGCGCCGCTGCTGATATCGTCAACAGCGGCGCAGGCCTTTGCGACAACCCCGCACGGTGTACAATAAGCCCCAGCCATGACAATTCACCGTTTCTTCCTCTACGTTCTGCTCCTTCTTCCGCTCCCCATGCCCGTTGCGGCGGTGATCACCGTCAAGGACGATACTGGTGCAACCGTCACCCTTTCCGCACCGGCGCGGCGCATCGTCAGTCTGGCGCCACACAATACCGAGAATCTCTTCGCCGCGGGAGCGGGTGCATACGTGGTGGGTGTGGTCAGCTACAGCGATTATCCCGTCGAAGCGGGCCGGATACGCCGTGTCGGCGACGGCAACAATCTCGATCTGGAGGCGATCGCGGCGTTGCGTCCCGACCTGGTGGTGGCTTGGGACAGCGGTAATTCAAAGCCGCAAATCGACAAGTTGCGCCAGTTGGGATTGAAGATCTTCACCAGCGAACCGCGCCGCCTCGAGGATATTCCTGCCAATATCGAGGCCTTTGGGCAACTGGCGGGCACTAGTAATGTTGCGCGGCAAGCCGCTGCGGCGTTTCGCGCCGAGCACGCTCGGTTGCACGATGAATATACCGGGCGTCGTCCGGTGAGCGTATTTTTCCAGATCTGGAACCGCCCCTTGATGACCGTGGGAGGAACGCAACTGATCAGCAGGGTGATAAAACTGTGCGGCGGCAGCAACATCTTCGCCGATCTCGCCGCCCTGGCTCCCGAGGTCAATCTGGAAGCCGTCCTGGCAGCTGATCCGCACACCATCATCGTCAACCAACCTGGCGAGAGGCGGGCGCCGTGGCTGGACGAGTGGCGGCGGTTTCCGCAATTGCAGGCGGTGAAAAAACGCGGACGCCTCTACGCCGTCCGCCCCGATTTGATCGCCCGGCCCACGCCGCGCCTCCTGGAAGGAGCGCGCCTGATCTGCGAACATCTCGATCAGGTGCGCAAGACGCTGCCGAATCAACCTGCTTTTTGAGAGCCTATGACAACAGAATCCCGCATCGGCGTCGATCTGGGCGGTACCAAGATCGAGGCCATCGCTTTGGACGGTGCGGGTGTTGAGCGGATTCGCCGTCGCGTGCCCACGCCGAGTGGCGATTATCATGCCACCCTGCGCGTCATTGCAGCATTAGTGGCAAGCATCGAGGCCGATCTTGGTATGGCCGGCACGGTCGGGGTCGGCACGCCGGGCGCAGTGTCGCGCGCCACCGGGTTGCTGAAGAATTCCAATTCCACCTGTCTCAATGGCAAACCCTTACGCCAGGACCTGGAACGGTTGCTTGCCCGGCCGGTGCGCCTGGCCAATGATGCCGATTGTTTTGCCCTGTCCGAGGCTGTTGATGGAGCGGCGGCGGGCGCGGCTTCGGTGTTTGGCGTCATCATCGGCACCGGTGTGGGCGGCGGGGTCGTGGCCGATGGCCGCCTGCTTGCCGGACCGAACGCCATCGCCGGCGAGTGGGGGCATAATCCTCTGCCGTGGCCGCAGGAGGACGAATGGCCCGGCCCGCCCTGTTATTGCGGTAAAACCGGCTGTATCGAAACCCTGCTGTCGGGGCCAGGAATGAGTGGCGGGCACCATGCCGTAGCGGGCGAAAAGCTGACGCCCAGTGAAATCACCGCGCGAGCACAGGCGGGAGATGAACGATGCGAGGCGACACTGATCCGCTACGAAGACCGTCTGGCCCGCGCCCTGGCGGGCGTGATCAATATTCTCGACCCGGAGGTGATCGTGCTGGGCGGCGGATTGTCGAATCTGGCCCGCTTGTACGTCAACGTCCCGCGCCTCTGGGGCCGCTATGTATTTTCCGACCGAGTGGATACCCATCTTGTCCCTCCGGCGCATGGCGATTCCAGCGGAGTGCGCGGCGCAGCGTGGTTGTGGAAATAAGCGAGTATATTGACAGAGAAGGCGTCGCCGATAGACACTTGCCGGATAGAAAAACTTACCACACAAAAATATCTTGCGAGAGGGGCCATGCGGGCGGATTCAGGGCGGTTGTTGGGTGCCTCTAAAAATTCGATCAAGGCGCGAGGGCAAGGTGGGAATGGGCGAAAAAGCGGAGTGTACACGGAGTACATGAGCATTTTGAGCACTCCCTGTTATATAAGGGCAACGCCGCCATCGCGCCTTCAGCGGATTTTTAGAAGTGTCCTGTTGCTCGGCGCGGGGATTGTCAGCCTTGTTCTTTCGGCGTGCGGAGGAGGGGACGGCGGCGGCGAGCCTGTCGCTGACCATGTGGCTCCCACCGTCAGCCCGCTGCCTATTCCATCGGATGGGGCAAAAAGCGTGGGCGCCCGGCCGCTCATTCGCGTGACCTTTTCCGAGCCAGTGAATCCCGCCACCGTGAACGATGTCACCTTCACGGTGTCCGTAGCGGGCGGTCCGATTCCAGGCACGGTCAACTATTCCGGCAATGTCGCCACCTTTACCCCGCTAAGTGATCTCGATCCCAACACCATTTATACCGCCCGCATCGCCAATGCCGATGCGAACAATCAGATCAGGGATCTGGCCGGCAACGTTCTGGCGGCGCCTTTTGGCTGGCGTTTCACGCCAGGCGACAAGATGTGGAGTACGGCGGCGCTGCTCGAAAATAACGACAAGGGCGATGCCGTCGAACCGCGCGTCGCCATGGATGGCAACGGCAACATCATCGTCGTATGGCAGCAGTGGGACAGCATTACCCGCTATCGGGTCGTCATGGCACGGCGCTACGTGGCGGGTGGTGGATGGGGAAATTCCGTGGTTATCAGCCAAGGACCGGGCGATGCCGATGCGCCGCAGATCGCGATGGATGGCGGCGGGAATGCCTGGGTGACGTGGCAGCACCATAGGGCCGATCTTTCCTTTCCGGTCTCGGATATCTGGGCAGGTCGTTATGATGCCGCCACGGACACCTGGAGTAGCCCTGTCCGCATGAGCACCACGAACGGTGCGTCGGGTCAGCTCGTCGTCAATGCCTATACCCCCCGGATAGCCGTGAATTCTGGCGGTCAGGCGATGGTTCTTTGGCGGCAGTCCGACGGCCCTTATTGCATTAACCCGTCGCCACCGTGCAATCCGCAGAACCAGCAAGGGGAGGATCGCTATAGCGTTTCGAGCATATGGGCCAGTTACTATAACGGCGCAACATGGAGTGCCGCAGCCGCAATCGAGGTGGATGACGTAAAAGGGCATGACGCGGACAATGCGCAGGTTGTCATCGACGGGGCCGGAAATGCGATTGCCGTATGGCAGCAGTTCGATGGAACCGCAGGTAATATCTACGCCAACCGTTATGTCGCCGGATTGGGATGGGGTGTTGCTCAAGTGCTCGAAACCGCCGCTGGCGTCGCGTCCGACCCGCAAGTCGCTATGGACGGCGCCGGCAACGCCATCGCTGTCTGGCGGCAATTACACACCGTCAATAATATCAATCGTTACAGCATCTACGCCAATCGCCATGCCGCCGGGGCATGGGGAAGCGCCACGCTCGTCGAAAATGACAATAACGGTGATGCCGATGCGCCCCAAATCGCCAGCGATCCCGCAGGCAACGCGATCGCCGTCTGGCGCCAGCGTCAGGTCATCGGCGCCACATTCACGCGCTATACCCTGCGCGCCAATCAGTATACCGGAAGCTGGGGGGCGAACCCCGTGCAGATCAGGATCGACGATCGTGGCGACGTCGCCGAGCCGCGAATCTTCGTCAATACCACCAATGGTGTCGCATTTTCGGTATGGCGCCAGTTCGACGGCGTTCGCTGGAATATCTGGGCCAGCCGTTATCTGACGGGCGCCTGGAGTCCCGGCGCGCTGGTGGAAACCAACGATGCCGGAGACGCCTATGATGCTTCTCTCGTGACAGATGGCAATGGCGGCGCGCTCACCGTCTGGCGGCAACGTGATAGCAATGCGCGCTGGAGCGTATGGGTCAACCGTTTTGAATGACATCTGCAACAGCAATATGAACCTCAATATACCGCAATTCTTGCTCAGGATCGCCTTGCTGGGGTTGATCACCATCCTCCTGCCGGCTTGTGACACGAGTGATAAAGCGTTGCCGCAAACCGGCCCTGTGCTAGGCCATACCGGCGTGGTACTCAACACCTCGTCGGATCCCCGGCTGGCATTCGACGGCAACGGCAACGCAATCGCGGTGTGGAGCCAGTTCGATGGCGCGCGCAAGAACATCTGGACCAATCGTTATACGGCGGCTTCGGGCTGGGGTACGCCGCAATTGATCGAAACGAACGGTGGCGATGCCGACTTTCCTAAAATCGCCATCAACGCCAACGGCAGCGCGCTCGTCGTCTGGGAACAAACCGATGCCACGCGCAGGAACATCTGGGCCAATCGCTACGATGCCGCCAGGCAAGCGTGGGGTACGGCGCAGTTGCTCGAAACGGATAACGCCGGTTTTGCCATCGCGCCGCAAATCGCCATCGACGCCAACGGCAATGGCATGGCCGTGTGGCAGCAGTTCGACGGCGTGCGCAACAACATCTGGGCCAACCGCTACGATGCCACCACCGGCAAGTGGGAGGAATGCGCGAATGCCAGTGGCCTGATCGTCATCTGCCCGAAAAGGATCGAGAACGAGGTGGAAGACGCCGATAGCCCGCAGATTGCGGTGGATGGCAATGGCAATTTCATGGCGGTGTGGCGCAGTCAGGCTTATGACAAGCTCGCGACCAATCAATACAACAGCGCGCAAAACAGGCGTTATAACCTGTGGGGTAGCCGCCATGCTGCCGGCTCCGGTTGGACCGCGCCGCAACTTGTCAGTGATAATACCGTATTGATAGTGAACAGTTCGCCCGACCTCACCAACCCTGTTATCAGTGGCAACGCCGACACGCCGCATATCGTGATGGACGCCGCCGGCAACGCGATGGCAATATGGGTGCAGTCGAATCATCTTTACGCCAACCGCTATGACGTGGCGCTGAATCAATGGACGCTGCGCCAGGGTATAGATCAGCAGACCCTCTGGGCCGCCGCCGCGCCCCAGATCGCCATGAATGCCGCGGGCGATGCCATCCTCGTCTGGGAGCAATATTTCGATACCGATCCCCACGACGGCATCCCTGCCTGGAAAAATATCCACGCCAGCCGCTACAGCGCCACCACCCGTCTGTGGGGCGCACCGCAGCTCATCGAGACCAATGATACAGGGCACGCCTTGGCCCCAAAGATCGCTATGGACGCCCTCGGTAACGCGATGGCGGTATGGCAGCAGTGGGATAATACGCAAAAGCAATATAGTGTCTGGGCCAATCGCTACGACGCGCTGCTGGGATGGGAGCTTGCGCTGCTGGTCGAAGACATGGGCAGCGGCGATGCGCTGTCTCCCTGCGTTGCGGTGGACGGTGTAGGCAATGCCACGGCGGTATGGGCGCAGCACGATAACAACGGCGTGCGCAATCGCATCTATGCCAATCGCCATACGGCGGGCGTTGGCTGGGGTATGCCGGGGTTGATCGAGGCGCAGTAGGCCGCTTTTCTGTCCTAATTAACCCGGCAATAAAATTCATCTGTTTTCCAGCTTTCCTCCCAGGGGTAGGGTGCGCCGCGCGCACCATCCGTGTGGTGCGTGAGACGCACCCTACGAAACTACTGAGTAACCGCTGGGTAACCCCGACCCCACACCGGCGCTACGCGCCATATTTCTCCCCCAGCCTCTCCAGCACCTGCTCCACCCCCTGTATCCGCGCCGCGCTATCGGTCATGGCGAGGGTGAAGCGCAGCTTGTCCTGCCCGTCGAGTTTATAGACGCGCGACTGGGTCTGGATGAGATGGATGATGGTGCGCGGGTCGATGTCTGGCTGGGCATTGAATAGGATGCGCCCTCCCGCCGGGCCGGCTTCGATTTTGCGGATGCCCAGGGGGCGAGCCTTGAGTTTGAGGCGGGTGACCTGGAACAGGTTTTTCACCTGTTCCGGCAGCAGGCCGAAGCGGTCGATCATTTCCACTTGCAGTTCGCGCAGTTCCTCGTCGCTGGCGGCATTGGCGATACGTTTGTACATCACCAGCCGGGCGTGCACGTCGGGCAGGTAATCTTCGGGGATCAGTGCCGGAATGTGCAGATCGATCTCGGCGTGGGTATCGAGGGGCTGGTCGAGGCTGGGTTGTTTGCCGGATTTCAGCGCTTTCACGGCACGCTCCAGCAGTTCGGTGTAAAGACTGAAGCCGACTTCCTGCATCTGTCCGCTCTGCTCTTCGCCGAGTAGTTCGCCCGCGCCGCGAATTTCCAGATCATGTGTAGCAAGGGTGAAGCCCGCGCCCAATTCTTCCAGTGACTCGATGGCTTCCAGTCGCTTGACAGCGTCGGCTGTCATCACACCGCGCGGCGGGATGACGAGATAGGCATAGGCGCGGTGATACGATCGGCCGACGCGGCCACGCAATTGGTGGAGCTGCGCCAGGCCGAACTTGTCGGCGCGGTTGATGATGATGGTGTTGGCGCTGGGCACGTCGATGCCGGTCTCGATGATGGTGGTGCATACCAGGATGTTGAAGCGCTGGTGGTAGAAATCGAGCATCACATGTTCCAGCTCGCGCTCGCGCATCTGTCCATGGGCGATGCGCACGTGCGCCTCGGGCACCAGTTCCTCGATCTCGCGCGCCACCTTTTCGATGGTTTCTACCTCGTTGTGCAGAAAGTAGACCTGGCCGCCGCGCTTGATTTCGCGCAAGCAGGCTTCTTGGATCAGCGCCTTGTTCCATTCGCGGACGAAGGTTTTCACCGCCAGGCGTCGCGCCGGCGGGGTGGCGATCACTGACAGGTCGCGCATGCCCGACAGCGCCATATTGAGGGTGCGCGGGATAGGGGTGGCGGTCAGTGTCAACACGTCCACCTCGGCGCGCAACGCCTTGAAACGCTCCTTCTGTCGCACGCCGAAGCGGTGCTCTTCGTCGATGACGACCAAGCCGAGATTCTTGAACTTGACGTTATCCTGGATCAGTTTGTGGGTGCCGATGATGATGTCCACCTTGCCCTCAGCGATACCCTCCAGTGCGGCTTCCTGTTCCTTTTTCGAGCGGAAGCGTGACAGCACTTCGATGCGCACCGGCCAGTCGGCGAAGCGGTCCTTGAAGTTTTGATAGTGTTGCTGGACGAGCAGGGTGGTCGGCACCAACACCGCTACCTGCGCGCCGCCGTGCACCGCTATGAACACGGCACGCATAGCGACTTCGGTCTTGCCGAAGCCGACGTCGCCGCAGACCAGCCGGTCCATGGGCTGGCCGGAGGTCATATTGACGATGACATCCTGGATCGCGGCCTGTTGGTCGGGAGTTTCCTCGAACGGGAAGCCCGCAGCGAAAGTGGTGTATTGTTCGTCGGGTGGCGGGAAGGCATGGCCCTTGCGCGCCGCGCGGCGGGCATAGATATCGAGCAGTTCTGCCGCGACATCGCGCACCTGCTCGGCGGCTTTGCGCTTGGCGCGCTGCCATTGTTCGCTGCCGAGCTTGTGCAACGGGGCGTTTTCCGCCGCCGCGCCGCTGTAACGGCTGATGAGATGCAGTGAGGAAACGGGCACGTAGAGTTTGTCGCCGCCCGCGTATTCCAGCGTCAGAAACTCCGTCTCGATGTCTCCCACCTTGAGAGTTTGCAAGCCGAGATAGCGGCCCACGCCGTGATCTTCATGCACCACCGGTGCGCCGATGTCGAGTTCGGCGAGATTGCGCACCAGAGCATCCATGTCGCGGCCGCGCGTCTTGCGCAGGCGGCGCTGCATGGCCTGTTCGCCGAAAATTTGCGGTTCGGCGATCACCGCGATGGGCGGTGTGTCGATCAGTAAGCCGTTTTCCAGCGGTGCAACGGTGATGCCCAGCCTGGCTTCGGCCTCCACAAAAGCCTGCCAGTTATCGAAAGCGACAGGCTGGAGATGGATGCCCTTGAGCAATTCCAGCAATGTTTCGCGCCGCCCCGCCGTTTCGGCGGCGAACAGCACCCGGCCGGGAAAATTCGTCACGAACTCCAGCAGTGCCGCTGCGGGTTGGGGCGAGCGTGGCGCCAGGGTCAATAATGACGTCGGCAGGGTGGCATAGTTGTATGCGCCGGCCCGCGCATCAACCGCGTTGTGTTGGAGAGTGACGCGCGGAAAATCATGGCTGGCGCCTAGCACTTCGCCGGCTTGAAGGAAGACACGGGTAGGAGGCAGCAGCGGGCGCTCGGTGTTGTAGCGGTATTGCTCGTAACGCTCGCCGGCCGCGTTCCAGAAATCGGTGGCGGCCTGTTCCATGCCTTCTGTAGCGATCAACAGACTTTGTGCGGGCAGGTAGTCGAAAAGCGTACCGGTGTGCTCGAAGAACAGCGGCAGATAATATTCGATGCCGGGTGGCGCCAGTCCATTGCTGACATCGCGGTAGATCACGGTCTTTTGCGGGTCACCCTCGAAACTGGCGCGCCAAGCCTGACGGAAACGTGTGATGGCCTCTTTGTCGAGGGCGAACTCGCGCGCCGGCATGAGGCGGATTTGTTTGACGCTGTCCAGCGAGCGCTGGGTTTCGGCATCGAAGATGCGGATGCTGTCGATCTCATTGTCGAACAGGTCGATGCGAAAGGGCTGGGGGCAGCCCATGGGATACAGGTCGATCAGGCTGCCGCGCACCGCGAATTCGCCATGTTCCATCACCTGCGACACACAGTGATAGCCCGTGGCCTCCAGGCGCTTGCGAAACTGATCCATGTCAAGTTTCTCGCCCACGTCCAGCCTCAGACTGCTGCCTTCCAGCCAGGCGCGCGGCGGCAGGCGATGCATCAGGGTCGAGGCCGGCACGATGAGGATGCCACGTTGCAACGAGGGCAACTGATAAAGCGTCGCCAGGCGCTGCGAGATGATGTCCTGGTGCGGCGAGAAGCTGTCATAGGGCAGCGTTTCCCAGTCCGGGAAGGTCAGTACCGGCAGCGCGTCACGGTTGGCGATATAAAATTTCAGTTCATATTCCAGGCGGCTGGCGGCGGGAACGTCGGCCGTGATC
>SBBG01000144.1 GCA_005240065.1 Gammaproteobacteria bacterium
CCTTACCGCAGGCGCCTCGGCGACGGCCTTTTTCATGGGGGCGGCCCTTTCGGCGGCCTCTTCCGGCTTTTTCATTAATTGGTAGCTTGCCGCCGCGCTTTCCTGTGCCAGCTCGGCAACCTCCTCGGCACGCATGCGCTTGATGTCATAGTGCGGCGTTTCGAGCGCGGGGTTGGGAATCAGGACGACACGGCTTTTGTGGCGGCTCTCGATGGCATTGATGGCCGCGCGCTTCTCGTTGAGCAGGAAGGTGGCGACATCCACCGGCAGTTGCGCCAGTATCTGGCCAGTTTTGGCTTTGGAGGCTTCTTCCTCGACGATGCGCAGGATGGATAGCGCCAGCGATTCCACGCTACGCACATGGCCCTGGCCTTTGCAGCGCGGGCAGGGAATCTGGCTGAACTCGCCCAGCGAAGGCCGTAATCGCTGGCGAGACATTTCCAGCAGGCCGAAGCGTGAGATGCGGCCGATCTGCACGCGTGCGCGGTCCATTTTGAGCGCGTCCTTGAGGCGGTTTTCCACTTCGCGCTGATTGCGCGCCGGGGTCATGTCGATGAAGTCGATCACGACCAGTCCGCCCAGATCGCGCAGGCGCAACTGGCGCGCGATTTCATCGGCGGCTTCGAGGTTGGTGTTGAGCGCGGTTTCCTCGATGTCGCCGCCCTTGGTGGCGCGGCCGGAGTTGACATCGATGGCCACCATCGCTTCGGCGTGGTCGATGACAATCGCACCGCCGGAGGGCAGGCGCACCTCGCGCTGGAACGCCGTCTCGATCTGACTTTCAATCTGGAAACGGGAAAACAGCGGGACGTTGTCCTGATACAGCTTGATTCTGTTCAGGCTGTTCGGCATGACCTGTTGAATGAATTCACGGCCCTGCTGGTAGACTTGGGGGTCGTCGACGAGAATTTCGCCGATGTCCTGGCGGAAATAGTCGCGGATGGCGCGGATGATGATGCTGCTTTCCTGGTAGATGAGGAAGGGCGCGTTTTTTTCGCGCGAGGCTGATTCGATGGCTTCCCACAGGCGCAGCAGGTAGTCGAGATCCCACTGGAGTTCCTCGACGCTCTTGCCGACCCCGGCGGTGCGGATGATGACGCCCATGCCGTCCGGGATATTCAGTGCGCTCATGGCGTCGCGCATCTCGCTGCGGTCTTCGCCTTCGATGCGGCGCGATACCCCACCGGCACGCGGATTGTTGGGCATCAGCACCATGTAACGCCCCGCCAGGCTGATGAAGGTGGTCAACGCCGCGCCCTTGGTGCCACGTTCCTCCTTGTCGATCTGCACCATGATTTCCTGGCCTTCGCGCAACACCTCCTTAAGGTTGATGCGCCCACCTTCGGGGTTATGGCTGAAGTAGGCCGGAGAGATTTCCTTTAGTGGCAAAAAGCCGTGGCGGTCCGATCCATAATCGACGAACGCCGCCTCCAAACTGGGCTCGAGGCGAGTGATTTTTCCTTTGTATATATTGGATTTTTTCTGTTCGCGCGCCGGTGTTTCAATGTCCAGATCGTAAAGGTATTGGCCATCCACCAGCGCGACACGCAGCTCTTCCGGCTGCGTGGCGTTTATCAGCATTCTTTTCATGTGTTGTAATTTCTCTCGCTCGACCCTTGCCGCAGTCATGGACCGCCGAGTCGAACCGGGGTACGGCATGGCACGGGGCGCGCCTGTATCAGAGGCGTCCGTGGCAATCCTTTCCCAAGGTTATCGGGTGCTAAGTGATGGAAAACGAGGGGGTAACGAGCCCTGCTGACGGCATCCTTTCTCTGGCAGAATTCTTGATTCATGGCGACCCCTTAATTTCTAGGGAGGCCCTTTATGCCAGAGCACGGTTTCGCCCGTATTGGCGTCACCTGTGGTTTTCAATCACGTTGCCATGTCCGAAGAGCACCTCTAAATCCGCTGAAGCCGCGATGGCGGCGCTGGAAATGTGCTCAAATGCTCATGTACTCCGCGTACACTTTCGCGCATTTCCGCCTTGCCCTCGCGCCTTGATCGAATTTTTAGAGGTGCCCGTAACCTCCGCGCCAAGCGCGGGCCGGTTCGCTCTGCCGCATGTCGCGGCAACGGGAGCATCTTTGTTTGTCGCTCTTTCGAAAGGGGGCGAGCGACGCCTGAACCCTGTCAAACAGTATCAAAATCGTTTTTCGCGGCGGGCGCTCCAATGTAACGGCGCTGGCGCTCAATGGTAAGGCGCCGTGTTGTTCAGGATGCCGTTTTCATTGAAACCAGCCGAACCGCACCATAATATAGCACGTTCGTCCACCGCATCAAACGATTGATGCTATCATATGTATATGTCCGTCGCCAAAGCCGTGCAATCCCCCCAACTGATAAGCATCGATGCCGCCTACGAAGGGCAGCGCATCGACAATTTTCTTCTCACGCGTCTGAAGGGTGTGCCAAAAAGCCATATTTACAAGGTGTTACGCAAGGGCGAGGTGCGGGTCAACAAGGGGCGTATCAAGCCGGAATATCGTTTGCGGCCGGGCGATATGGTGCGTATCCCGCCGATCCAGGTGTCCGAGACCCCGCCCAAGCCGAGTGCGGGAGGGCGTATCGTCGAGCTCATTGCGAAGAGCGTCATTTATGAAGACAAGGGATTGATTATCATAAATAAACCGTCTGGCATCGCGGTGCATGGCGGTAGCGGCGTGAGCTATGGCGTGATTGAGGCGCTGCGCGTGGCGCGCCCGGATGCGCCGCATCTGGAGCTGGTGCATCGTCTCGACCGCGACACCTCCGGTTGCCTGATGATCGCCAAAAAGCGTAGTGTGCTCCGCAGCTTGCATGAGTTGCTGCGCGGCGAAAAGGGGATCGATAAGCGTTACTTGGCGCTGGTGAAAGGCAAGTGGCGCGGCGGTAAGAAGATGGTCGATGCCGCGTTAGCGAGAAACCAGATTCGCTCAGGCGAGCGCGTGGTGCGTGTAACCGAGGAAGGCAAGTCGTCAGCCAGCGTGTTCGTGCCGCACACCGTGTTCGTCGAGGCGAGCCTGATGGAGGTGCGGCCGCTGACCGGGCGCACTCACCAGATCCGTGTCCATGCCGCCTGGCTTGAACATCCCGTTGCCGGTGACGAGAAGTATGGCGATGCCGAGTTCAACCGGCGCATGACCGGATTGGGGCTGAAGCGCCTGTTCCTCCACGCCTGGCGCCTGGAGTTCGAGCTTCCGGAAACGGGGCAGAAGATCAGTGTCTCCGCGCCCTTGAGCGATGACCTGCAACAGGTGATCGCGCGGCTTTCCGGTACGCGGGGAGAGGCGGCATCATGACCGGATTCAAGCTGCTGGTGTTCGATTGGGATGGCACGCTGATGGATTCGGCGGCGCGCATCGTGGCCTGCTTCAATGCCGCGATCGTCGATGCCGGGCTGGAGCCGCTGCCCGATGCGTCGATCAGGAATATCATCGGCCTGGGGTTGCGCGAGGCGTTGGACGCATTGGCGCCGGGTGCCGATATCGTGCTGCGGGAGCATTTGGTCGATCGCTATCGCCATCATTTTCTTTATACCGACCAGACCCCTTCGCCATTGTTTCCAGGCGCGGATGCGATGGTGCGCGAGTTAGGCGAGCAAGGTTATTTGCTTGCGGTGGCGACCGGCAAAGGGCGGCAGGGGCTCAACCGGGTGCTGGAGGAAACCGGCTGCAAGGGGTTGTTTCATGCCACCCGCTGCGCCGACGAGACGTTTTCCAAGCCCCATCCGCAGATGTTGCTGGAGCTGATGAGCGAGCTGTGCGTTGACCCCGGCGAGACCCTGATGATCGGCGATACCGAGTACGATGTGCAGATGGCCAAAAACGCCGGTACGGCGGCGCTGGGCGTCAGTTATGGCGCACATGAGCGCGATCGCCTGCTAAAATGCGAACCTTTGGCGTGTCTGGACAGCCTCGCTGCACTGCGCGGATGGTTGTCTCGGCCGCCGGTAAATTGATACCTTAATAGTTAATAGAAACCCTCATATTTCAGAGCAGGCGGCCTACCCTCATGTCAGACAACCAGCAAGAATCCTCATCCGGCGCACCCGTCCCAGGCGGTGGGGACAAGTGGACGGCCGGTCCGCCTGTCGAGCCAGCCAAGCGCGCCGGTGAGGGTGGCGATGCGGAATGGGAGCGTGGTGTACTCAAGAAGCTGGTGTTTTCCGCCGTCGAGGAACAACGCCGCACCCGCCGCTGGGGCATCTTTTTCAAATCCTTGACCTTCATTTATCTTTTCGTGGTGCTTTATTTGCTGATTCCCGTTGAGCGGGGGATCGAGGTTGGCAAGAAACACACCGCGCTGATCGAAGTGCGCGGCGAGATCGCTGATGATACCGAGGCCAATGCGGACAGTATCGTCAGCGGCCTGCGCGCCGCTTTTGAAGACCGGAATACCGCCGGCGTGATCCTGCGCATCAACAGCCCCGGCGGTAGCCCGGTGCAGGCGGGGTATGTCAACGACGAGATCAAGCGCCTGCGCAGCCAGTATCCCGATATTCCCCTCTATGCCGTCGTCACCGACATCTGTGCCTCGGGTGGCTATTACATCGCAGCCGCAGCCGACAAGATCTATGCCGACAAGGCCAGCCTGGTAGGCTCCATCGGCGTGATCATGGACGGCTTCGGTTTCGTCGATACCATGAAAAAGCTCGGCGTGGAGCGCCGTCTGTTGACGGCGGGCGAGCATAAAGGCTTCCTCGATCCTTTTTCGCCGCAAAAACCGGAAGAGGTCGATCATGTCAAAACTCTGCTGGGAACCATACACAAGCAGTTCATCGACACCGTCAAGAAGGGCCGGGGCGATCGCCTCAAGGATGAGCCGAATCTGTTCAGCGGCTATATCTGGACCGGCGAGCAGGCGGTGGGTATCGGGTTGGTCGATGCCCTGGGCAGCAGCAGTTATGTTGCCCGCGAAGTCATCAAGGCCGAGAACATCGTCGATTACACCGAGCGGCCGCCGTACTTGCAGCAGTTGACGGAGCGTTTCGGCATGGCGATGGCGAAGGCTTTCTCCTCGGTGCCGGGCGCGGGGTTGAAGCAGGCCGGCGATCTGACGGGGGTCATCAAGTAGTCATGTCTGGCAATACCATCGGCAAGCTTTTCATCGTCACCTCCTTCGGCGAGAGCCATGGCCCAGCGCTGGGTTGCATCGTCGACGGCTGTCCGCCGGGCATGGCGTTGAGCGAAGAGGATTTGCAGCATGACCTCGACCGCCGCAAGCCAGGCACCTCGCGTCACACCACCCAGCGCCGCGAGGAAGACCGTGTGCAGATTCTCTCCGGCGTGTTCGAGGGTCTCACCACCGGCACGCCGATCGGTCTGTTGATCCATAACACCGATCAACGCTCCAAGGATTACACCAACATCATGGAGCAGTTCCGTCCCGGCCACGCCGACTACACCTATCAGCAGAAGTATGGTGTGCGAGATTACCGCGGTGGGGGGCGATCCTCGGCGCGCGAGACTGCGATGCGTGTGGCGGCGGGCGCGATCGCCAAGAAATATCTGCGCGAGCGCTACGGCGTGCTGATACGCGGTTATCTGGCGCAACTCGGGCCGATCCGGATCGAAACCTTCGATTGGGCGGAGGTGGAGCGTAACCCCTTCTTCTGCCCCGACGCCGCCAAGGTGGCGGAACTGGAAGCCTATATGGATGCGCTGCGCAAGGAGGGCAATTCCATCGGCGCGCGCATCAACGTCGTCGCCACCGGCGTGCCGCCAGGGTGGGGCGAGCCGGTGTTCGACCGCCTCGATGCCGACATCGCCCATGCCTTGATGAGCATCAACGCCGTGAAAGGCGTGGAAATCGGCGCCGGGTTTGCCTGTATCGAACAAAAGGGCACCGAGCATCGCGACGAGATCACCCCGCAGGGTTTTCTGACCAACCACGCCGGCGGCATCCTGGGCGGCATTTCCTCCGGGCAGGACATCGTCGCCAGCATCGCGCTGAAGCCGACCTCCAGCATCCGTTTGCCCGGCCGCAGCATTGATGTGTGCGGCGAGCCGGTGGAGGTGGTGACCCACGGCCGTCACGACCCCTGCGTCGGTATCCGCGCCACACCGATCGCCGAGGCCATGCTCGCCATCATCCTCATGGACCACATGCTGCGTCAGCGCGCGCAGAATGCCGATGTGGTGTCGCGGACGCCTGTTATTCCTGCGGGAGTGACGAGTTAGTAACGAGTGGCGAGTGGCGAGGGTTGAAATTTTCTGTCTTTTCTCGCCACTCGCCACTTTCAATTCACTACTGATAATCTGAAATGCCCTACTGGCGCCTCTCGGCATTCTATTTCTTTTTCTTCTCCTCCCTCGGCGCCATGTTGCCCTACTGGGGGCTGTATCTCGAGTCGCTGGGTTTTACCCCGCAGCGTATCGGCGAGTTGATGGCGTTGCTGATGGCGACCAAAATCGTTTCCCCGAATGTCTGGGGATGGATCGCCGATCACACCGGCCGGCGCATGGCCATCGTGCGTCTGGGATCGTTGCTCGCGGCGGTCTGTTTCAGCGGCGTATTGTTCGGCAGCGATTACTGGTGGCTGGCGCTGGTGATGGTCGCGTTCAGTTTTTTCTGGAACGCCACCCTGCCGCAATTCGAAGCCACCACCTTCAGTCACCTCGGCGAAGATACTCATCGCTACAGCACCGTTCGGCTATGGGGGTCGATCGGTTTCATCGTTGCCGTGGCGGCGCTGGGGCCGTTGTTTCAGCGCGTGGGGGTAGGGCAGTTGCCGTGGATCTTGCTGGGTTTGATGGTGTCCATCTGGCTGGTGAGCCTGTTAGTACCCGAACGTCTTGCTCCCCATCATGCGCAAGAGCATCAGCCGTTGCGCGAGGTATTGCGCCGCCCTGAGGTGATGGCGCTGCTGACTGTGTGTTTTCTGATACAGGCTAGTCATGGCCCCTACTATACTTTCTATTCCATTTATCTCGAAGATCACGATTATTCACGCAGCGCCATCGGCCAGTTATGGGCGCTGGGCGTGATCGCCGAAGTCGGCGTGTTCCTGGTCATGCACCGCCTTGCGCCACGCACTGGCTTGCGCACCCTGTTTCTGGCAAGCATGGGATTGACGGCGTTGCGCTGGGCATTGATCGGTCTCTACGTGGACAAGCTGCCAGTGATGATTTTCGCCCAGACCCTGCACGCCGCCAGCTTCGGCATCTACCATGCCGTAGCGATCCAACTGGTGCACAAATATTTCACCGGCCGCCACCAGGGGCGCGGTCAGGCGCTATACAGCAGTCTCAGTTTTGGCGCGGGCGGAGCAGTTGGCAGTCTGTACAGCGGCTATGTGTGGGGCGCAGCTTCGCCGATGGCAGCCTATTTCGCCGCCGCGTCGATCGCTGCGGCGGCTTTTCTGGTGGCTTGGCGCTTCATCGGCGCTGGCGCCTTCGGCGGGAAGGCATCTTTGCGAACAAAAAAGCCATAAGCTTCGCTTATGGCTTTTTTGTTCGGGTGGAGGTTTTCAATCAACGCCGTTCTTAAGCGCCAACCAGACCTTCTGGTTTATTGCTTGCCTGCTGGCGGCGAGACAAATGCCAGCCCAGGAGGCCGAGACCGGTCAACATCATGACCCACGTTTTGACTTCGGGGACAGGCGCGGCGACGAGAGCCAAGGTGTACATCCCGCCTTGGTTGCCGGTGGTCAAGCCTGCCACCTTCAGGTAGTAGTCGTTACCCGCATTGAGGAGGCCGTTGAACAGCAAAGGGTCACCATTAGTGTCGTTTACTAGGTTGTCGCTGCTGTCGAAGACGGAAAGATCTAGATTGCTGATGTCATAGCTTATGTTGATTGATCCAAAGTTGAGATGCAACGGAACATTGTTTCCTCCAGAGCCGACAGCGGATAGCACGGGCAGGTCGAAGACATATCTATCTTCGAAATTGCCGGTAACACTTCTGACGCCGCTGCTATAGGCGGTCGCGCCAAGGATTCCGATATCATAGATACCGGCGTGACTCATTCCGCTTGAAAGAAATAAGGTCGCTCCCAGCGCTGTCATTAATTTGTTCATTTAGAGTCTCCACTTAAAGCTTGTTCAAGGCGAAGGTATAAACATCTGGTTACTATCCATAATGCCATTTTCATTCTGGCATAGCCAGTATTCTGGCCAAGGAATGTGTCGATAATGTGACTTGTTTCATGGCGACGTGTTCAGGGAGAAAAGAAGGAATTGACGCAAAGCCTGGCTGCGCGTATTATTTCCGCCTTCGTGCTGCGCCTTGGTTGATGACTCGTGTGGAGCCTTCGGGGTATAGCGCAGTCTGGTAGCGCGCCTGCTTTGGGAGCAGGATGTCGGGGGTTCGAATCCCTCTACCCCGACCAATACCCGGCGAATATGTGGTGTATCGCTTGTCACGAGGATATGCTACGCTGCCTGGCTTTCCGGCGCCCGTAGCTCATCTGGATAGAGCATCGGCCTTCTAAGCCGAGGGTAGCAGGTTCGAGTCCTGCCGGGCGCGCCAAAAACAGGCGCGATTCGATACAATGGTGGCCGTAGCTCAGTTGGTAGAGCCCCGGATTGTGATTCCGGTTGTCGTGGGTTCGAGCCCCATCGGTCACCCCATTTTGTAGTAAGGATTTCTTTGGGCCGTTAGCTCAGTTGGTAGAGCTGCTGACTCTTAATCAGTAGGTCGTAGGTTCGAGTCCTACACGGCCCACCAATTTCGTAGCTACGAAATGGCAGGACAGCCCTCCTCCAGGCTGGATTTTCATCCAGACAGACGGGAGGCTGCATGGCCATCAAAATCACTGTCGTAGCGACCAAAGGGGGGGTCGGCAAGACCACCCTGACGGCTAATCTGGGCGGACTGCTTGCCGATCTCGGACAACGCGTACTCATAGTAGACGCGGATGTCCAGCCGACCCTGTCCAGTTACTACCCCCTGCAATTCCGTGCCGATGGAGGCCTGTCCGACCTCATCACCTCCGGTTCCACGGCAAACGTAATCAGCCGGACGACCATCGATCGGCTGGATATCGTCGTCTCCGATGATCCGGAGGGACGACTGCAAAATTGGCTCCTCTACACGCCTGATGGGCGACCCCGCCTCAAACATGTCCTGCTGTCCACACTCGACAACGTCTATGACGTTATCTTGATCGACACCCAGGGTGCGATTGGCCCTCTCCAGGATACGGCCGTGCTGGCTGCCGATCTCATCCTTTCCCCCATCCCCCCGGAAATTCTCTCCGCGCGCGAATTCGCGCGCGGCACCCTGGAAATGATCAACCGGCTGCAGCCCATGGCGCGGCTCGGAACTCCCGTGGGACCCCTGCGTGGACTGATCTACCG
Organism: Gammaproteobacteria bacterium; assembly: GCA_005240065.1. Classification (GTDB taxonomy): domain Bacteria; phylum Pseudomonadota; class Gammaproteobacteria; family Ga007554; genus SBBG01. The sequence goes on from SBBG01000144.1 coordinate 9,279, forward strand.
CCAAGACCGCACGCTCGATGCCCGGCGCATTGCTCAGGAACTGCGCGCCGAATCCTTCGCACCGAGTCGCGGCACCATCACTATCCTGAATACGGCCGTGCCGGCCACCGTAGCCTATCGTGAGGCCGCTACTCAGCGTGTACCCGTGCATCGTTGGGAACCGCACCGGTCGGGCGCCACTCCAAGCGCCGCGCACACCATGCTGGCGCTGGTCGATGAATTGTTCCCGCATCTGGAGGCGCCACGCCTGACAGAGCGTTTCGTCGGTGACGTGCCGGACATCGGCGCAAGCCTGGCAAGCGGGCAAGGTTAAATGATGAAAAGAAAATCACCTATCACTGTTGAGGACAGCATTCTGGACGAGCTGACCGCCGCCATGACGCAGGGGTGGAGTCTTCGCGCGTTGGGCGAGGCGTTCATCGTGTGGCCGAAGGGCTATCAGGATGCGATGCGGCAGCGCATCAAGCAGTCCATAGACTGGCTGCAGAGTGCCGGATATGTACCCTCCTTCGACCCCGGTTGTTATTACGACCAGGAGGCGCGGGCGGCAGCATGGGAGCGGTGTGAAAAGAAGCAGGAGGAGGATGCGAGATGCAAACTAAATTAAATGTGCGAGGCGAAGATGCCTTCCGCCTTGAGAAGTTTGATAAGGAGATCCGTTCATGAAGAAAGCACCCACCCGTGAAGAAATCCGCGGCCTGCTCCTTGAGGGCAACTTCCGGGCCAACAGCGATCACATTCCGCTCGAACCCGGCGATCCGATCACGGCGTCGCCGATGGTGGTCGAGATCGAGCTGATCAGGCCGTATGACGGCAATATACGGCTGGTGCGCAATCCCCGATACGACGATATACGGCACCGTATCGTGACCCTTGGGCAGGAGGGCGAACTGCCCATCACCCGCCGGCCGGGCGCGGAACATTTCATGATCGCCAAGGGCGGCAACACCCGCTGGGAGATCATGCATGAAGCGTGGGTTAAAGATAACGATGCACGTTTCCAGAAGGTCAACTGCCGGTTCTACCCCTGGATCAGCGAGAGCGACGTGCTGGCCGCCCATCTGTCCGAGAACGAGGTGCGCGGCGAGAATGTTTTCATCGAGAAAGCCCTGGCGCTGCAGAAATTGCGCCGCCAGTGGGAGTTGGAAAGCGGCGAGACACTGGGCCTGAGGGAATTCGAGCGCAAACTGCGGAACGAAGCGGGATTGTCATACCACCGCCGCGATATATTGCGGTTCCGGTATGCCGCCGAGGCGCTCTATCCGCTAATCCCCGAGGCGCTATGCGGTGGATTGGGTCCGTGGCAGACAGATCAGATCAAGAAGCTGGAAACAACGTACCGCAACTACTGGCTGAAGCGGCACGGGACGAAGGACGAAGTGGGGCAGGTTGCCCCACCTGTCGGCCAAGATGACAGCCACAATGACGAACCGCCGGCGCCCGGGCAAGGCTCCGCCCATGACGCCGCTTATGCGGCGCTGTTCGGCGAGGTGCTGTCCCGCCATGACGGGCCGGAAATGATCATCGAAGAGGTGCGGGATACCCTCGAGAAGGAGATCGCCGGCGCGCTCGACCTGCCCCTGCGCACCGTGCGCATGGACATCGACACGATACTCGCCGGCGTGGAATTCGATATCGCGCCGGAGGCCCCGCCGCTGGGCGCGGACCTGCGCGCCGGATCCGCGCCCGCCGCAACGGATAGCCCCCCGCCATGGATGACGGGCGGTACTCCCGGCCATGCAGTCGCCGGCAGTGGGGCGTCGGGCGGCCGGACAGCGCGGGCCGCTTCCATCCCCGTCAAAGAGGAGACTGGAACCGTCCTCCCGCCAGCGGAGGAACATCCCCCTGCTCATGCCGCCGCCTCGGCCGTGGAGCAGGTGTTCGATGAACCCCGTCGCGGCCCCTCGGATCTCAAGTCACTGCGCAGCCGTGCGTACGTATTGGCCTGGCAGCTTTGCCAGCGCCACGGAATGGCCGGCTGCCTGAGCCCCATGCCGCACCGCGGGATGGGGTTCGTGATGGATCTGCCGGAGCGGCCGCTGCTGCCCTCGGATGATCACACCACTGGCAGTCTGCGCTACTGGGTCTGGTGTTCCCTGTTCGGCATATCCGGGCAGATCAGCACCGCGCGGCGCGTGCAAAGCCTGCCGGCTGACAGCCGGTTGCGCGCGCTGGCGTTGGGCATGGCCGCGGAGGGGCGTCCCGGCGAGGAGATCAAGCGGGCAATCTTTGCACGGGTGGCGAACATGCCCGAGCTTTGGATGCACTGCGATATCCATTGGCAGTTTTTGATGGACCCCTTCTTCGTCGATGACCGGGACATCAAGGATGTTTTACTGCTCGTGCAGGCGTGCCGCGACCTGCGCAAGCAATCTGGCGATGACAGTGGCAACAGCCTGTGGGAGGACTCATGACAAAGACGATACATGCCGAACTGACCTGCATCGTATTCCGCTATGCGATACAGATGGTACACGATGGGGCACACGACGAGTTGGCCAGCCTGGGGCTGACAGAGAACAGCATCCGGTGGATTGCCAGCCTCACGGAGGCCGATCTCCAGCGGTTGAAGGAAATCCGTTTTTCCGCTGTGGAGGCGTGGTTCGACGAGGAGGCATTGAAACGTTTGCAGCCTCTTCTTGAAGGACGGAAACGCGAAGAGGATGAAGAGAACGAGCTGCTGCGCTTGGGCGCCCACCTGTCCATGATGCGGCATCTGTGCGGGATGGGCGGTGCGGAATATGCCAAGCGCCGCCGGTATCTCGGATTGGGCGATACTGGCGCGGGGCGCCCTATGGCGCTGAACGAGGAGCAGCAGCAGCGCCTCTGGCGGGTGTGGCAGGACAGTGCTGGACAGCCCGGCAAGGCACGTTACATTGCGATCGGCCGATGCACCGGGATCCATCTGGGTTGCGTGTGGAGCCAGATACAGCAGTGGGAAAATGCGTCCGCCGGATCTGGGGTTGGCGCGGCGGAGAGTGATGGCCTGAATGGAGGCGGGACATAGCGTCCATGGACAAAGTCACACCGAAAACGCTGGCGCTGGCGGTGTATATCGCAGAAACCGCAGAGCGCCTCATATCAGGGCCAAATGTCGAAAGCCCAGCGGTGGGGTTGATGTTCCTGGGCAACTGGCAGGACGCCATCCCACGATTGCTCATTTACGATCCGGTGCTGGATGATCTGGAAATCCGCGTGTGGATGATCGTCCGCACGCTGGTGCAACATGGCACGATGACCGCCTTTCCGACCTACGATCGCCTCAGTGCGGTAACGAGAGCATCCAGGGCCAGTATCGCAGCGGCATTGATGATCTTGCGCATCACACGCTGGCTGACGCTGTGCGCCAAGGTGCGCAACAGGAAAGGACAGTACCGCGGCAATATCTACGCCCTCCATGACGAACCCATCACGCTGGCCGATGTCTTGTATCTGGACCCCGGCTATATAGCGTTTCTCCAGGACATGCGTTCGCATGGCAACCCGCGGGTGAGCCGGATGGCGGAGGCCGTTTGGGCGACCATCAAGGATGAAATAGATCAGGGGAAGGACGCGCTGGAATCCACGACATTATCGCGCATCGACGCCAGGCATGCGGCCCAACAAGCTATCGAAACGCATATTCCTGTCGATTCCTTTTTCAGTGTAGGTGAAATACACAAAGCAAGGCTGAAGGATGAGCAGGATCACCAAGTTCAAAATTTGAACTTGGTGAATCCTGACGCTCACAGCCAAGTTCAAATTTTGAACTTGGCTGGTGAAAATAAAAATAATAAAGAAAATCAACAAGATGATATCCAAGTTCAAAATTTGAACTTGGGCAGTTCAAATTTTGAACTTGGTCGTAGTAGTAGTTGTAGTAGTTATATATATAAAAAAACTACAACAACAACTACAGACGGTTATATAAAACCTCCGCGCGCGCGCACGAATCTGGCTGCCGATCTGGTCTTTCCGCCGGCACTGTCTCCCCAGGAACAACAGCTCGCCCTCCTCCCCCTCGAACGCATCGCGCCGGATTCCCGCCAGGATGTGCTGGATCAGCTCGCCTGGAGGATTGCCGACGGGAAAGCCGGCGGGAATCTGGTGAGAAACCATCTGGCGTACCTGGCCCAGCTGTGCAACGAGGTTGTGGCGGGGACATTCGTGTTCAGCGGCGGGCTGCGGATAAGGGAAGCGCGGGAGCGCCAACGAAAGGAGGATGAGATGGAAGCAAAGCGAAAACAGGAGATCGCTGAGGAAGGCCTTCGCATGAACGGGTGCCCGAAGCTGGCGGCACGGATTAAGGGCATACAGGAAAAGGCCAGGAGGGGTGGTGCAGCCTGCACCACCTGAAAGTGGGGGAATTATC
>SBBG01000009.1 GCA_005240065.1 Gammaproteobacteria bacterium
CATCCTGATAGTTCAATAAATCGGCAAAAGCCCGCTTTTCTGTAGCATCGAGTTCATCGAACCGTGCCTCAAGAAATTCGCCGAGCATGATATCCAGTTCCAGCATACCGCGCCGGCACTGCCAGTGCAAACGCGTGCGATCGAGCGTGCGGTCCATGCCCTATGCCATGTGTTTCAGCATGAGTTTTTTGATCTGCCCGATCGCTTTGGTGGGGTTCAACCCCTTGGGACAGACGTCGACACAGTTCATCACGGTGTGGCAACGGAAAAGCCGGTAAGGACCTTCCAGCTCCTCCAGACGCTCGGCCGTGGCCTGATCGCGGCTGTCGGCGAGGAAGCGATAGGACTGGAGCAGGGCCGCCGGCCCGCGAAATTTATCGGGATTCCACCAGAACGACGGACACGCGGTGGAGCAGCAGCCGCAGAGAATGCACTCGTACAACCCATCGAGCTGGTCGCGCTCCTCCGGCGCTTGCAGGTATTCGGTTTCCGGTTCGGGGTCATGCACGATGAGATAGGGCTTGATGGCGCGGTATTGATGGTAGAACTGGCCAAGATCGACCACCAGATCACGGATTACCGGCATGCCGGGCAGCGGCCTGATTTCGATGGGCTGCTTGAGGTCCGACAACGGCGTGATGCACGACAGGCCGTTGCGGCCATTGATGTTGATCGCGTCCGAACCACACACCCCTTCGCCACAGGAATGCCGGAAGGTGAGGGTTTCGTCCCTGGCCTTGAGCAGACGCAGCGCATCGAGCAGCATCATACCGGGAGCGATGTCGCTGTCCGGCAATTCGCACTCCTCCATGCGGGGCGCGGCGTCGGTTTCGGGGTTGTAACGGTAGATCGAAAAACGCATATTCAATACACCCTCGCTTTCGGCGGAAAACTCTCCACCGTCAGCGGCTTCATGCGCACCGGCTTGTAGTCGATCTGACGGTTTTCCTTGAAATACAGGCTGTGTTTCAGCCATCGGACATCGTCGCGCTCGGGGTAGTCGATGCGCGAGTGGGCGCCGCGGCTTTCCTTGCGCGCCAGGGCGCTGCTGACCGTGGCCAGTGCGATATCGACCAGATTCTCGAGCTCCAGGGCCTCGATGCGCGCGGTGTTGAAGACGGCGCTGTGATCCTGGAGGTAGACGTTCTGCAAGCGCTGCTCGATTTCCCGCACCTTTTGCACGCCCTCGCTCAGCACCTCTTCGGTACGAAAAACACCGCAATAGTGTTCCATGACACGTTTCAACTCGGTGCGCAGCGCATCCACCGACTCGCCCTCGCCGCGCCGCTGCCAACGCGCCAGGCGCTCCAGGGCGGGCGCCGCGCCGTCCTCGGGCAAGGATCGCGTGTAGCGGTGCTCGCGCAGATATTCGATGATGTGGTTACCGGCGGCGCGGCCGAAGACCACGATATCCAGCAACGAATTGCCGCCCAGCCGGTTGGCGCCGTGTACCGAAACGCAGGCGCACTCGCCCACGGCATAGAGGCCGGGCACCGGCTCCTCCGGCCCCTGCTGCTGCGGCGCGACCACCTGGCCGAAGCGGTTGGTGGGGATGCCGCCCATGGTGTAATGCGCAGTGGGAAAAACCGGGATCGGCGTGTCGATGGGATCGCTGTGGAGAAAGGTCCGCACCATGTCGCGTATGCCCGGCAGGCGCTTGCGGATCACGTCGGCGCCCAGATGATCGACCTTGAGCAGCACATAATCCTTGTTCGGCCCGCAACCGCGCCCCTCGCGCACCTCGGTGGCGATGGCGCGACTGACCACGTCACGACTCGCCAGATCCCTGGCATGCGGCGCATAGCGCTCCATGAAGCGCTCGCCCTCGCCGTTGATGAGATAACCACCCTCGCCGCGCGCGCCTTCGGTGATCAGCATGCCCTTGCCGGCGATGCCGGTGGGATGAAACTGGAAGAACTCCATGTCCTGCAACGGAATGCCGGCGCGCAACGCCATCGCCATGCCATCGCCGGTATTGATGCGGGCATTGGTGTTGGTGCGAAACAACTGCCCCGCCCCACCAGTCGCCAGCAACGTGGCCTTGGCCTCGATGATCAACGGCTCGCCGGTCTCGATCTCCAGCGCCACTGCGCCGAGAATATAACCTTCATCATCCTTGATCAGGTCGATGGCGAAATATTCATCGAAAAAATGGGTCTTGGCGCGAATGTTCTGCTGATACAGCGCATGGAGGATGGCATGCCCGGTACGATCGGCCGCGGCGCAGGTACGCGCCGCCTGTTCTCCGCCGAAGTTCTGGCTCTGGCCGCCGAAGGGACGCTGGTAGATCTTGCCGTTGTCGAGACGCGAGAACGGCACGCCGATGTGCTCAAGCTCGATCACCAGCCTGGGCGCGGCGCGGCACATGTATTCGATGGCATCCTGATCGCCCAGATAATCGCCGCCCTTGACGGTGTCGTACATGTGCCAATGCCAATTGTCCGGCAACACGTTGGCCAGCGCCGCGTTCATGCCGCCCTGCGCGGCCACGGTGTGGGAACGGGTGGGGAACACCTTGGACACCACGGCGACGTTGGCTTCGGCCTGCGCCAATTGCAGCGCGGCGCGCAAGCCGCCGCCGCCCGCGCCGATCACCAGCACATCGAATTTGCGCTTCGCCACCCGGCTTCTTGTCTGGCTCATGACACTCCCATCAGCAATATGCGCAACACCCACACCCCCAACATCAACAACCCGCCGGCCACCAGCGCCAACAGGACGAAACGAATCCCCACAGGATGCACATAATCGATGATCACATCGCGCAACCCGATCCAGGCGTGCGTCAATAGCATGGCGAAAAATACAAAGCTTGCCACCGCGATGAAGGGAAGCATCATCCATGCCCGCCACTCCTGATAAGAATCGGGAGCATCGAACGCCAGATGCAGCATGAACAACAGGATATAAACTGCCATATAAACCGCGCTGACACGCTGTAGCAGCCAGGCGCGGAAGCCGGAGGCGCGCCACATCATAGCCACACCACCGCCAGCAGCACGGGCACGATCAGCCCGGCCGCGTTGACCAGCCGCGCGCTACGGCGGGCGGCATCGGGCTCGACGCCGATTTCCATGTCGATCAGCAGGAACCGGATACCCGCCAGAAAATGATGTGACAACGCCCATGACAGGAACACCGCCAGCACGCGGATGATCGGGTTGTCCAGAATCGCCAGGGCTTGCGCATAACCTTGCGCGTCGCGCAACGACAATCCCAGCAGATAAATAATGAAGGGGATCGCAAGGCACATCGCCACACCGGTGATACGATGCGCGATGGAAAGTACCGCGACCACCGGCAGACGGATACGCCGCAGATCGAGAAAAACGGGACGATTCTTCTTATCCGTCATCATGCTGTTTATATCGGCTTACACACGGGGCAAGTTTAAGAACCAGAATCGTATCGCAGTTTGCCATGTATTACGCCGTTACGGAAGATTCGTTATCATTGTAACCTGCGAGTCGAGAACCATTGATAACCATGAATAGCGAGTGGAAAACATTTCTTGAAGGCGACGGCGCCGTTATCGAAGATGGCGGCGTCCGTCATTTCGGCGACTCCGCACAGGAACTTCAGGCCGCGGACAGGGGAACCGTGCTCGCGGATCTGTCGCACCAGGGACTGATCAAGATAAGCGGCGCGGATGCGGCGACATTTCTTCAGAGCCAGCTCACAAACGATGTGCGCGAAGTTTCGGAACAGCGCAGCCAATTGAGCGC
>SBBG01000080.1 GCA_005240065.1 Gammaproteobacteria bacterium
CCTCCGATCCCGAGAGCAGTTGATTCAAGCCGAATTTGCCGCGCAGCAGGGCGGTCATTCTGCCCGGGATGGCGCGCACCTGATTGGGCGGACAAATGAGCGAGAGATATTCCTTGGCGATGCGCGAAAGATAGGCCGTGTCGTTGAGCGCACGCGCCAGAAAATCCTTGTCATCCTTCAGCCATTGTTGATAGCCATCCGGTGCGAAACGCTTGGCTTTGGCCTTGGGCATAAGGGCGGCGCGCTCGAGAATCGCGGCGCAATCGTATCCCGGTATGGCTTGCGCGCCGAAGGCGTCAAAGGGCGTGCGATTGCCCTTGTCGCGGTTGGCGCGGCGCAGGGCCACGGTCTTGTTGCTGAAACTGTCGTCGAGCGTCATGGAGTAGGGCAGGATGTGCTCGATCTCGACCTCATCGGACAACAGCCGCGTGATGCCGATCTGCTCGCCGGTGTATGGGCAACGCCGGTTGGCGGGGTCGTCTTTATTGAGTTCCACCCACAACTGCATCTTCTGTGACAGTTCGCGGCGCTTGGCCTTGTCGAGGTTGGAAGGTGTGAGCCCCAATGCCGTGCATGCCGTGGCGACATGCTCATCGTTGAGGTCTTGCCGGACTTTTTGTTCCTTCTGGATTTCCTGTTTCTTTTCGCGACCCAGTTTCAGTTCGCGCGCCACTTCCACAATGACTTCGCTGGGATGGCCGTAACGTTTGATGAGCGCATTGACGACTTTGCGTAGTTCGTTGAGACCGATGTGCACGGTGGGGTTGGCGATTTTGCCAAAACGCTTTTCGGGCGGGTCATCCGGATTGCCCGTCCCGAAACCGACATGCCGTTGCAGCGGCTCACCGTAATAGGGAAGGGATTGCATGATCTCACCGGTTTGTTGCGCATGCGAAAGCGCACTGTGGCTATCAAACCCGGCGCGGGTTACCGCTTCGGAATACACGACCACATTTTTCACCAGTTCCGGCAGGATGCGCGCCAATGCGGCACGGCTGAGATTGCCGTAACCTTCCGGCAGATTGGCATTGGCGATGCGTTCCGCTGCGGCTTCGTCCACTCCGGTGTGCCGTTGCAGCCACTCAACGAGGACAGAGAGGCTGGGCTCGTTCAGCAGCTTGTCAACGATGGCATCCTGAAACTGGAGATCGAATTCATGCCAGCGTTCTCCGAAATGTTCGTTTCTGGCGAGCACCGCGGAGGTCGCATTGCCCTTGAGGCGGTCGCGCTTGATGTCTTCGAGATTGAAGTGCGTGCCAGCGGGCAGACCCAGCGCTTTGCGTATGTCGGTCTTGAACGTGGCGTTCTTCCCCGATTCCAGCAACACGACGACCTCATCACGTTGCTGCAAGGTCAACGGCGGTCTTTCCGTCAGGTCGTTTTTCAGCAGGCGCAGGTTGTTGACCTCCTGATAGATGCGAAAACGCTGCGTGCTCGGCAGCGCCAGCGGGGCGCGCTCCTCATCCGGCAACAGCGTGCAGCGTCCTGGTTTGACCGGCTTCAAGGGGCGCTGGAACAAAAGAATGTCCTTGAGTTCAGCGTGCGCGGCCTCGGTGAACAAGGCCGGGCTCAGACTGGCCTGCCTGGTCCATAGCTCGTCGAACTCGTGTTTGATCATGGCGCGGTCGGCGTAAAAATCATACGCCTTGTCTTTCTGTGTCCGGCCGCGCAGCCGGGCCCGCACACTCAGACGCGCCTCGTGACGCTTGGCCAGCCATTCGCCCAGCGTCCGGCAATTCTCCTGCTGCAATTTTTCGCGGAGTGCCGTGATGGCCGTTTTGAGCGTGCGGCTTTCGCTGTCTTTCTTGTCGGTCTTGCGGTTGCTCAGGAATCCGCGCCGCTGATTGATGTGAAACAGGGCACGGGCGAATTCGGGGCCGGTCAGCGATTCGTCCAGGCCCTTCTTGCGCAACACATAGGGATCGAGTTTCGCCAGTTCCTTGCGCCGGGCTTCGTCCTGCGGAAAAAAGCCCAGCCGGGTCAGCGCGGCCAGCATCTGTTCTTTGCGCTTGAGCAGGCGGTCGCGGCGGCGGCGCATCTGACGCGCCAGCCTGCGGGTGACGGCCAGCGAGCTGCCGTCTTTCGGGTTGCGTCCGTCGGAGAAGATGCGGACCCCCATACGGATGACCGCGACGGGCTCATCGTTAGCGTTTAAGCGGACCAGACACCATCCTATGGACGTCGAGCCGATATCCAGCCCCAACCGGTAGCGCATCTTTGGCAGCATCGCCTTCCCCCCTTGTTGACTATTGTTGTGACGAAAGCTTATCCTAAAAAGGTGTTTACATTATCGGGATATGCGCTCTGTCCGCTAACAAGCTGAAGAGCACCAAATGAGAGGCCGCTATACGCGGCCTCTTTTGCTTTCTCGTGACAATACATCCCAACCTTGGCGACGTTTCCGGTCTCCTGGGGGCGTGCGAAGCGCAGACGCTGCTTTTTCAGCGTATTATGACGCCGTCTTGCGTGCCTGCTGCACCGGCTCCGGCAACACGATATTCAACTCCAGCACCTCGAAATCACCATCGTGCTCCAGGTTGACCTTGACCTGATCGAGGTCGATCTTGACGTATTTCGAGATCACCTGAAGCAGTTCCTGGCGCAGTTCGGGCAGGAAGTCCGGTCCCTTGCGGTCGACGCGTTCGCGGGCGAGGATGATTTGCAGGCGGTCCTTGGCGACCTGCGCCGATTTCTTGCGCGTTCCCAGCAGATAATCGAGGAATGACATGGCTTAGGTTCCGAACAGGCGGCTGAAGAAGCCTTTTTTCTCGACCTGAAGAAAGCGCATCGGCACTTCTTCACCCAGAAAGCGCGCCACCACGTCGCGGTAGGCTTGGCCCGGCACGCTTTCCGCGTCATGGATCACCGGCACGCCGGCGTTGGAGGCTTGCAGCACGGCTTCGCCTTCGGGGATGACTCCGATCAGCGGGATGCTGAGGATTTCCTGCACATCTTCCAGGCTCAACATTTCACCCTGTTCAACACGCTTGGGCGAGTAGCGGGTAACGAGCAAGTGTTCCTTGATCGGCTCGCGGCCTTCCTCGGCACGTTTGGATTTGGCGGAGAGAATACCGAGGATGCGGTCGGAGTCGCGTACCGAGGAGACTTCCGGGTTGGTTACGACCAGTGCCTCGTCGGCATAGTACAGCGCCATCAGCGCGCCTTTCTCGATGCCGGCTGGCGAGTCGCAGACGATGTAATCGTAGCTTTCACGCAGCTCATCCAGCACCTTGCCGACACCCTCCTTGGTGAGGGCGTCCTTGTCGCGGGTCTGCGAGGCGGGGAGCACGAACAGGTTGTCGCAGTTCTTGTCCTTGATCATAGCCTGCTTCAACGTCGCCTCGCCATTGATGACGTTGACGAAGTCATACACCACGCGGCGCTCGCAGCCCATGATCAGGTCGAGATTGCGCAGCCCCACGTCGAAATCGATGACGGCGGTCTTGTGGCCGCGCAGCGCCAGACCGCTGGCGAAACTGGAGCTGGTGGTGGTCTTGCCCACGCCGCCCTTGCCGGATGTCACGACGATAATCTTTGCCAATGTTCTGTCCTCACTGAAATCTCAAAATAATGCTGTGATCGTCAATCGCTCGCCATCCAGATACACTTGGACGGGTTTGCCATATACATCGACGGCGGGCTGTTGTTCGAAAATGCGGTAATGGCCCGCCACCGCCACCAATTCCGCTTCCAGGGATTGCACGAAAATGCGCGCGTTCACGTCGCCGCTCACACCGGCCAGCGCGCGGCCGCGCAACGGTGCGTAAACGTGGATGTTGCCGTCGGCCAATACTTCCGCGCCGGCGTTCACCGGCGCAAGCAGGATCAGATCGCCGCCCTTGGCGTAAATCTGCTGCCCGGAACGCACCGGCTGGCGCACGATCCTCGTTGCCGTCGCGGCGGCGTGCGGGACGGGTTCGGAGACCGGAATTTCATGGACGGTTTTTGCCGGTGCTTCTGTTCGCGGCGCTGCTTTTTCGGATGACAGTGGCTCGGGTTTGGAACCGCCTTGCATCACCGCCAGTCCTGCGGCGGCGGCGGCTTCCTGCTGCTCAGGGGTGGCATGACGCACACCTACCGGGACCAGATCATTGGCGCGCAGCATGCGGGCCAAGCCGGAAAAGTCCAGCGCACCATCGCGCACCGCCTTGATGTCGATGACCACGGGGGCATGCTGAAAAAAACGCGGCGCCTGCGCCAAGTGCCGACGCAAGTCTTCTTGCATGGCGTCGAGGCCTGGGTTTTTGAGGTGCAGCACAGTGAGGGTGAATACCGACCCCTTGATGTCCAGCGCCGCGCTTGTATCTTTGCGGACGGACCGCGCTTCCTGCTGTGAACTTTGCACTGTTACCTGCCTGGGGAAACCGCCAAAAACGATCGGTTCATTTTACGCGACTTTATCAATCAGGCAAAGGAACCTCTGATTAACTCGGCGCCATAGGCCAGCGGTGCGCATGGCACACCCTGCATTTCTCCATATGCTATTCGGCGGCCGCACGATACCAGTTCAGCGCCTGATCCTGATCCTTGGGTACGCCCCGGCCATCGGCGTACATATTGCCAAGATTGATGCGCGCGGCATTGATGCCTTGTTCGGCGGCCTTGCGGTACCATTTCACGGCCTCCGCCGCATCTTTGGGCACGCCCCGTCCGAGCAGATACATGTTACCAAGATTGTTCTGCGCCGCACCGTAACCTTGTTCGGCAGCCTTGCGGTACCAGTGTGCGGCCTGTGCATCGTCCTTGTCCACCCCGCGTCCCTCGGAGTAACGATTGGCGAGATTGTATTGCGCTTCGGCGATACCCTGTTCGGCGGCCTTGGCGAACCAGTAGGCCGCTTGCTTGTCATCCCTGGCGACATCACCCCGGCCCTTGGCGTAGAAAACGCCCAGGTTGTGCTGGGCGTCAGCCAACCCTTGCCCGGCGGCCAGGCGATACCAGCGAATGGCTTGGAGATCATCCTGATTGACACCCAAACCACTGGCGTACATGACGCCCAAGGTATGCTGAGCGAGGACATCGCCCTGTTCGGCGGCCTTGTAATACCAGCGCGTTGCCTGCGCTATATCTTTTGCAACACCCAAGCCGTTGGCATACATTTCCGCAACCAAACCCTGGGCTCTTGCATTGCCCTCCAAAGCGGCCTGGGCGAATTCCGTAAACGCCTTTTTGTAATTTTGCGCCTCATAAGCCTCGACACCAGCATCGAAATTCGCTGCGGCGTTCAGCGAAAGACCGAAAAACAGCGTAATGGCGAGAATGGGTTTGAGCATCATAAAACCATTTTTTCACAGAAATAAGCGCTTGTTAAGCGCGCATCAATAAGTCTCGGGCTTCGGCCAGGCAATCGGCCGGTAGCGTGCGCAACGCTGGGCATACAAGGTACGCAGCGGTTTTCCGGCAGCGAAGCGCGCCTCGACCGGGTGCAGCGGCGTGCAGTGTGCGAAGGCTTGCATCAGCTCGGCTGGCAACGCGGGGGAATCGCTGACATAAACACCGTCGCGTCCCGCCTCGCGGTCGATGCTTGGCCACAGGTCGTGTTGATTCATGCGCCGCCAGGTGTTGCCGGTGATGTAAACCGGGACGCGGCGCGGCCAGTAGTAGGCCAACTCGCCGGCAAGCGCGTAGGAGCTGGTCAGGATGAAACGGGCATCAGGGGCCTGTGCGCCGATATGCGCAATGGGTTGCCGCCAGCCTTTGCTGTCCTTGAAGGGTTCCGGCAGGCCGAAGACATGGGGCAGATAGGCGGCCGCCATCATCGCCGCGCCCAAAGCCATGCCGAGATACAGCATGCGGCGTTTGAGCGCGGAAAACGCCGGGATGTGCCCGGCGAACAGCACCAGCAGGCCGATATAGCTCGGCGCGGGCCAGTTGAGCTGCACCTTGGCGCCGAGGGCCTTGAAAACAAAGAAGCCGATCCAGGCCAGCGACAGCCACCACAGGAAGCGCTGATCGTCACCCAGCGGACGACGCCACAACACGGAAGCGGCGAGCAGCGTGACGACGGGAGAGAGCGCCAGGAACTGTCCACCGATGAATTCGGCGAACTGCTTCGCCGATCCACCGGCGCTCTCCACATGACTCATCTCGTGGCGGAACATCACCCAGTCATGGCTGGCGTTCCAGATCAGCACCGGACTCATCAGCGCCAGCATCAGCGGCAGCGCCCCCCACAGATGCGGATTTCTCAGGTGATGCCGCAGCCGTGGATGGATCAAAATCATCAGCCCGGCGAAGGCTGGAAGCAGTCCGATGCTGAGCTTGGTGAGCGCGCCCAGCCCGACCGCCGCGCCCGCCTCGTACCAGGCGCGGGGCTGATCCTTGAATAGTGCGCGGTAACAGGCCCATAGCCCCCAGGTCCAAAAGGTAAAGAGGAAGACATCGGTGGACATCACCAGGCCAAGCGTGAAGTAAAGCGGTGTGAACAGCGCAATCACCGTCGCCCACCACGCCGCCGCGCGGCTGTTCCAGACATCGCGGGCAAAGGCATGGATCAGACCCAGCAACACACCATGCGCCATCCAGCCGAACAGCCGTGTCTGCCATTCACCGTGGCCGAATATCACCTCCGACAGCGCGATCAGCCAAGCGACCAGTGGTCCCTTGGAGTAATAGCTCCAGTCGAGTTGCTGCGACCATTCCCAATACTGGGCCTCGTCGTAGTGCAGATCGAAACCGGCGGCGGAAAGAAACCAGGCCTTGAAGGCGATAAGAAAGGCGGTGAGGGTGATGAACTGCGGGAAGGAAAAAGTGGTGCTTTTTCCCTTCATGTCACCCGCATCCAGTCCGCCTCGGTCGCTCCGGCCACCGCCCCGGCATTGCGCACCACGTAAGAACGGGTGTTGCTCGACTCGAAGTACGTGCGCGCGATGAGCTCACTGAGCACGCCGGTGGTGAAAAACTGCACCGCGACAACGACAAACAATACACCGGCCATGAGCAGCGGCCGGGTGCCGATGGATTCGCCGAAGAAAATCTTGAGGAACAGCAGATAGCTCAGGATTACACCACCCAGCGCACCGAAAATGAAACCGATCTTGCCGAAGAAATGGCCGGGACGGCTCTTATAGCGCATGAAGAAATACACCGACAGCAGGTCGAGAATGACGCGGAAGGTGCGCGAGATGCCGTACTTGGATTCGCCAAACTTGCGCGCGTGGTGGTGGACGACCTCCTCCTTGATGCGCGACGGCGAGGTGCTCACTGCCAGCCAGGCCGGGATGAAACGGTGCATCTCGCCATATAGACGCACGGTCTTGAGCACATCGGCACGAAACACCTTCAGGCTGCATCCGTAATCGTGCAGATGAACCTGGGTAATGCGGCGGATCAGGCGATTGGCGATGCGCGATGGAATCTTGCGCAGCCACAGTCCGTCCTGCCGGTTCCTGCGCCATCCCGCCACGAGATCGAGGTCTTCCTCCAGCAAGCGATTGACCATGCGCGGGATGTCGATGGGGTCGTTCTGCAAATCGCCGTCCAGCATGGCGATGACATCGCCACGCGCGGCATCGATGCCGGCCTGCATCGCCGCAGTCTGGCCGAAATTGCGCTGCAGAGTGACCACACGCACATGCCCGCCGTAATGCTGTTGCGCCTTGTGCATCTCGCGCTCCGTGGCGTCGGCGCTGCCGTCATTGACCAGGATCAGCTCCCAGGGATGGGCATAACCGCGCAGCGCCTCGTGCACGCGCGCCGCCATCGGCGCAACATTGAGCTCCTCATTGTACATGGGAATAATCAGGGAGAGGCGATGCGCCTGGCTGGGCTGCGCCCCGGCCGGGGCGGCATGTTCAGTAGATGTCATGAGGGCGGTGCGTTTTTCGCTTGATACGTTGCATAAAAGGCAGATAGTTTACCCCAATCCACGCACCGATGTAGCCTATCACCGCGCCGATCATTGCCCCGGCAAGCACTTGGCTGGGGTAGTGTTTGGCCAGATAAATGCGCGAAATCCCGACCAGCAGGGCGACAGTGAAAGCACCCGCCAGCCACGCCCGCGAACGCATCACCACACCGAGAAAGGCCGCCGCCGCGAAGAAATTCAGCGCGTGATTGGAAGGCATGCCGTAAAGATCGCCGCCGCAGGGCGTCCCCGGCGCCTGGCCCGGCTGGCGCACCAAGTCGGCGACGGCATAACAGGGCCGAGGCTGATCGGTGGTGTGCTTGAGCAGATTGCCCAAGGCATCGCCCGCCCCTACCGTGACCGCCAGCAGCAGCCAGAGCTTGACTCCGTCCCGCCGGAAACGCCGCACCAGGAACAGCAGCAGTAGCCCCGCCAAGGGAAAGGCGAACGATGCGCGCTGCGAAATCCACCAAAAGAAGCCGTCCAGCCAGGGGTGCGCCCAGCCTTGATTGATCCACAGCAATACTGTCTCATCCACCGGCTTTCTTCGCTCCCAGCAACAGACTGAACGCCCCGCCAACCAGCGTCGAGCCCAGCAAAAAGAGGTGCACGTTC
>SBBG01000113.1 GCA_005240065.1 Gammaproteobacteria bacterium
GCACGGGTACAAGATCCATGTCGCCGAGGCCGTCGAGCCGCCGGGGACGGGGGTGGATACCGAAGCCGATCTGGCGCGTGTGTGCCGGCAATTGGAAGGACCGATCAGGAATCGAGTAGATTGAGCTCCAGAAACGCCGGATTGATTTCGCTCCTGTCCCCGCTCAAGATGGGGACAGTGAACGTGGACGGCACGCGGCGGTGGGCTTCGCCGAGCTGGTCGGGCTGGATCATGGTGTGTTGTTCGCAATCCTGGAGGATCACCGCAGGCTCGTCTTCCAGTACCTCGATGATCTGGCAGTCCGCGCCGCGATAGCGCACGCGCCGTCCGATCAGGCCGCGTAGCTGGGGCAGGGTGAATGAGAGCGTGAGTTCGGGATGTGTCATGCTCCTATGCTAAAAGTAACGGCGTGGGAAAGGCAAGAAAGTTTTTTTCGGTTTGGAGGCAGCCGTACCGCAAATCATTAAATCATTGACGCTTGCGCTGCCCGGAATGCGTTTCCTTGCGCATGCGTTCCAGGATATGTCTGGTCATGCCGATTGCCAGTTCATGTTCGCCCATGAACACCTGCCCGATGTCTTCTTTTTGTAGCAGTTCGGCTTCTTCCTCGTTGTGGGTACGCACCACGGTCTCGATCGCCGGATTGAGTGTCCGGGCGATCTCCACCATCTTGCGCACATGAAAGGTATCCGGGGTGGCGATGACCAGCATGCTGGCTCCCGCGATGTGCGCCTGAATCAGCACTGCGGGATCAGATGCGTCTCCATAGACCGCCGGGATGTTTCGTGCACGCAGTTGTTCGACAAAATCGCGATTCTGCTCGGTAACCACATAGGGTATATTTCCTTCATCAAGCGCCTGGGCGATCCGGCGTCCGACGCGCCCATAGCCGACCAGAACCACCTGGCCAGCCAGAAAAGATTGATCGACCGACATAGGAAGCTCGGCGAGCGGATCATCTTTCCGCTCCAGTCGCCGCGCCAAGCGCGATCGTGTGCGTATCCATATTTGCGCCGGTTCAATGGCGGTGAAGACGAACGAATTGAGGGCGATGGAAATCAGTGCTCCGGCGAGGATCAGGCTTTGACCCTCGATAGGCAGTAGAGCCAGTGCGACTCCCAATCCGGCCAGGATGAACGAGAATTCACCAATCTGAGCCAGACTCGCCCCGACCGTGAGCGCGGTGTTGAGCGGGTAACGGAACGCCAGCACCAAGGCGACGGCAGCAAGGGTTTTGCCCAGTATGATGATGGCTACCACGACCATCACCTTGACGGGTTGCTCGATCAGCACCTGCGGATCAAACAGCATGCCGACCGAGACGAAGAACAGCACCGAAAACGCATCGCGTAATGGCAAGGATTCAGCGGCGGCACGGTGACTGAACTCCGACTCGCGCATCATCATCCCGGCGAAGAACGCGCCCAGCGCAAACGACACGTCGAACAGTACGGCCGAGCCATAGGCCACTCCAACAGCCACAGCGATCACGCACAATGTGAACAGCTCTCGTGAGCCAGTGCGCGCCACCAGCCAGAGAGCGCGGGGGAATACGCGTCGCCCCACCACCAGCATCAGTGCGATGAATGCGGCGACTTTGGTGAACGTGATCCCCAAGGTTATCCATAGACTCCCGCCGGAGACAGCGGCATCGGTCTTCCCGCTCAGCAGACTCGCGAGCGGGGGCAACAGCACCAGTACCAACACCATCACCAGGTCTTCGACGACCAGCCAGCCGACGGCAATGCGACCGTTGACCGATTCCAGTATACCCCGCGCCTCCAAGGCACGCAGTAGCACCACCGTGCTGGCAACCGACAAGGCGAGACCGAAGACTAGAGCCGCGCCGATATCCCAGCCCCAAAACGTGGCGGCCGCCATCCCCAACGCGGTAGCCACGACGATCTGCACTACCGCTCCCGGGATTGCGATACGGCGGACAGCCAGCAGGTCATCCAGCGAAAAATGCAACCCGACGCCGAACATCAGCAGCATCACCCCTATTTCGGCGAGCTGGCTGGAAAGTGAGATATCCGCGACAAAGCCCGGCGTTGCGGGACCGATCACGATTCCTGCCAGAAGATAGCCGACCAACGGTGGCATCCTCAAACGCGACGTAATAAAACCCAGGATCATCGCCAATCCCAGCGCGGCGGCGATGGTTGTTATCAGATTGATATTGTGAGGCACTCGATCGACCCTGTAATGTGGCATAGATACATACTCAATATGCCTTTGTGGTTATTGTTCCCTGTCCGGACGAAATGTTCGGGTCAAAGACGGGCATCATTTACCGGGCACTTCTGAAAATCCGCTGAAGCCGCGTGGCGGCGTTGGAAATGTGCTCGAAATGCTTATGTACTCCGTGTACACTCCGTTTTTTCGCGCATTTCCGCCTTGTCCTCGCGTCTTGATCGAATTTTTAGAGGTGCCCCGCTGCCATTCGCTTTCTCGCAACAGCGTTTTTTGCCTTTCGCTGTTTCGGGCTTCATAATGATTACATTGTCGAGCCGAAACGAAACTTCATCAAGTTGTAGAAGATGGTTGTAACATGATGAGAGGAAAAATGGTTAAAGTTCTTTTTGTCTGCATGGGCAACATCTGCCGTTCACCAACCGCCGAAGGCGTTTTCCGGCATCTCGCCGGGCAGCATGGTCTGGAAAGCCTTGTCGAAATTGACTCGGCAGGTACGCATGCCTATCACATCGGCAATCCGCCCGACAGGCGCTCACAGGCGGCGACGTTGCGGCGCGGCATCGACATCAGCGCACAGCAGGCGCGCCGCGTCGAGGTGGCAGATTTCGAGACCTTCGACTACATCCTGGCGATGGACGAGGAGAACATCGAAAACCTCCATGCCCTGTGTCCGCCCGAGCATCGGCACAAAGTCCGCCTGTTCCTGGAATTCGCCCCCCACCTCGGCAGCCGCGAAGTCCCCGATCCTTATTACGGCGGCCTGAGTGGTTTCGAGCGCGTGCTGGACATGATCGAAGCCGCGGCGGAGGGATTGATCGAGGAGGTCAAGCGGCGACAACTGTGAATCTAGAAAAAGCGGTTGAACCGCAGAGGGTGCGGATAACGCAAAGAAATTCAGTTTGTTAGCGTAACGTGCGCCCTCTGCGGTGAATCGCCGCTTTTAGAGTGAAGAGTTTTGCGGTCTCAACCCGCCGCTTTGTCCGTCACTTTCCCAAACACCACCTTCTCCCCCTCCAGCCTCACCTCTATCACATCTCCCGGCCCGAAATGCCCGCCAAGAATCTCCTGGGCCAGAGGGTTTTCCAGCATCTGCTGGATGGCGCGCTTGAGCGGGCGGGCGCCGTAGACGGGGTCGAAGCCAGCTTCGCCGAGTTTGTCGAGTGCGGCTTCGGTGAATTGAATGTCCATGTCGCGCTCGCGCAGGCGTTTGCGCAGATACTCGGTCTGGATGGTGGTGATGGAGCGGATCTGTTCGCGGCCGAGAGGGTGGAACACCACCACTTCATCGATACGGTTGAGAAACTCGGGACGGAAGTGTTTTTCGACGACGCCTATCACCGCGCTCCTCATGGCGGCGTAGTTTTCCTCTCCGGCGAGATCCTGGATGAGTTGTGATCCCAGGTTAGAGGTCATCACGATCACGGTATTACGGAAGTCAACGGTGCGGCCCTGGCCGTCGGTCAGACGGCCGTCGTCGAGCACCTGCAGCAGCACGTTGAATACGTCGGGGTGGGCCTTTTCCACCTCGTCGAGCAGGATCACGGAATAGGGCTTGCGGCGCACCGCTTCGGTGAGGTAACCACCTTCTTCATAGCCGACATAGCCGGGCGGGGCGCCGATCAGCCGGGCCACGGAGTGCTTTTCCATAAATTCCGACATGTCGATGCGCACCATGGCCTCCTCGGTATCGAACAGGAACGATGCCAATGC
>SBBG01000165.1 GCA_005240065.1 Gammaproteobacteria bacterium
CGTGTTCGCCAGGATTTCAGCGAGATTGAGGGAGACGCCGTAGTACAAGAAACGGCTGCCGGCCTGCGTGCCTTCGTATCCCACCGTGCCGTATCCCACCGTCAGTTCGAGATAGCGCAGCCAGGAAGCGTCGCGCAGGACCGGAACGCCGCTTGCCTTGGCGGCCAGCAGATAAGTGTGGCCATCGTAATCCCCCTTGCCCTTCGTTTCGCCCGCACGCCGCCGCGCGTCGGCCGGCCAGTATTGCAGGCGGAAATCCAGCAGCTCGTCCCAGCGGCGGTTTTTCTCCAGCCATACGGCCAGACCGACGCCAGCGACATTCATGAGCGCGTCTTCGTAGCTGAACTTGTTGTCGCGATCGAAGCCATCCATGATCTCCACGCCGGTCATGATGCCCAGCGCCGTGATCGTCCCCAGGCGCAACGCCCGGTCAGCGTCATTGCCCGCCCATTCCAGCCCCCGCGCGAGCAGCCGCGCCGCAACATAGCCGGCATAACCATGCGCCACCTTGTCCGCGCCGCCGGCATAGGTGTTCTGGCCAAACCAGCCTTCGTTCGTGAAACCGAAATCGCCCGTCAGACCGCTGTGCCACCAGGCGTTCGCACCATAGGCGGCCACGCCCAGCGCGCCTGCGGCAATTACGGCCCGGGTGCGGAAGCGGGCACGCTCTTCGTCACGCCTCCGGCCGGCTTCAGTGATGTCTTGATCTGTCAGAGAGGGCTGTTGCGGAACAAGCTCGCCTTCGCCTTTCGTGGCAAGAAGGGATTTCTGGCCGATTCGCCAGAATGCAATGTCCAAGGTCTGATCGGCCAGTGCCGGCGAGGCGGGAGAGATGAGAATGACGGCGGCACAGCACGCCCCGAGAACCTGATGAAACGTAGCCACGCCGGCCACCTCCAGCAGAAGCTTCCAGTCGATGCAGGGCGGGTCAGGCCTTTTCGGCGCCGTAACCCGCCAACCCACCGACATACGCTCCTCAAAAAAATGCGTTGTGTGCTTTGCGCTCTGGCGGGTTACGCAAAAAACGCTAATCCGCCCTACATTGATTGATGATTTAGAAATGGTCCGTGAAAAAAACCTCTTCCAGCGCCAGTTGGCCGCTGCGAGGATAAGGCTCCTGAAGCCTTTTGCCGATGGCGAGCATCATGCAGATGGCATGATCTTCGGGCAGGTGGATCAAACGGCCCACGGCGTCGAAATCGAATCCGTCCATCGCGCAAGAATCATACCCCATCTCCCTGGCAAGCAGCATGACTGTCATCGCCGCCATCGACGTGGAACGCATGCCTTCATCGCGCTGGGCCTGCGCGTTGCCCGCGTAGTATTGGCGTATTCCGGTGACCATGTGATCCTGTACCCGCGACGGAGCGTTGCGCCAATAGCGTTCGGGGGCCTTGTCCCATGCCTTGAGGTCCATGCACACCACCAGCAGCAGCGAGGCGTCGGTGACCTGCGCCTGATTCCAGGACGCCTCACGGATCTTGGCGCGCAGCGCCGGATCGCGCACCGCCACGAATCGCCAATGCTGGATATTGAATGCGGTGGGCGACAGGATGGCGTGTTCGACGAGCGTGCGGATTTCGTCCTCGCTCATGCGGTGACCGGGATCAAACACCTTGATGGAACGACGCGTTTGTATGGCTTCTTTGACGTTCACTTTACTTGTATCCCCTACTTCACCGCTGCCTGCAAAGCGCGACGAATGATTTCTTCACTGGACAATCCTGTGGCATCGACCGCCAAAGCCATGCGGCTGGCCTCGGCGGGTTTATAGCCCAATGCGATCAGCGCGCTGATGGCATCATTGACCGGATTGGCCTCCTCGCCGGCCAGGGAACCCATGCCGATAACCGCCATATCGGATGCGCCACCCTTGACTTCGAGGCGATCGCGCATCTCGATGATCAGGCGTTCGGCGGTCTTTTTGCCGATGCCCGGCAAACGGGTCAGCGTGGCGCTGTCATTGCTGCGCACGCAACGGGCAAAAGCGTCGGCAGAAATGCCGGACAACACCGTCAACGCCATCTTGGCGCCGACGCCACTCACCTTGATCAACTGCCGGAACAGCGTGCGTTCGCCCTCGCTGGCGAAACCGAACAGCAGATGGGCGTCCTCGCGCACCACCAAGTGGGTGTGCAGCGTAACCTTGCCGCCCACGGCGGGCAGCTCGTAGAAGGTAGTCATCGGCGCCTCGACCTCATAACCGACGCCGCCCACGTCGATCAATAACCAGGGCGCCTGCTTCCACAACAACGTACCGTGCAGCCGTCCGATCATCGCCATCTCCCCGCGCGTCTGCCGCGCACCCGTGAGGAGAGGAGAGATTTGTCGATCTGTTGCAAGGTTTGAGAGGTATGGCTGTGACACAGCGCGCAGGCCAGGGCATCGGCCGCATCGGCCTGCGGCGCGCCGGGCAACTTGAGCAACGCCGTCACCATGTGCTGCACCTGAGCCTTGGCGGCATTGCCTTTGCCGACGATCGCCTGTTTGATCTGCGCCGGGGTGTACTCGTATACCGGCAAGGACTGCATCACACCCGCGCAGATCGCCGCGCCGCGCGCCTGGCCGAGTTTGAGCGCGGAATCGACATTGTGTTTCATGAATACCTGCTCGATCGCCATCACTTGAGGACGGTGCACCGTCACAATCTCGCCCACGCCCTCGAAGATCGTTTTCAGGCGCGCCGCCAACGTCTCGCCCTCGGTCCGCACGCAACCGCTGGCGACATAGCGGACATGGATACCCTCTATATCGATGACACCAAAGCCGGTGATACGGGAACCGGGATCGATGCCGAGGATGCGGGTCATGGACAATGGCGAACCGTATACATCAATCGATTTGCGCCATCACATCCGCGGAGATATCCGCATTGGAATAGACATTCTGCACGTCGTCGAGGTCTTCCAGCATGTCGAGCATCTTGACCATTTTCTCCGCATCGTCGCGGCCGAGCGCCGCGCTGGTAGAAGCCTGCATGGTCACTTCAGCCTGCTCTGGCGTAAGGCCCGCGGCGATCATCGCTTCCTTCACTTGCGCGAACGTCTCGGGCGCGGTCACCACATCGATGGAACCGTCGTCGTTGACCACCACGTCATCGGCGCCCGCCTCCAGCGCCGCTTCCATGATATTGTCTTCATCGCTACCGGGCGGATAGGTGAGAATGCCCGTTTTTTTGAACAGATAAGACACCGAACCTTCGGTGCCGAGATTGCCGCCATACTTGGTGAAAGCATGGCGAACATCGGCCACAGTACGTGTGCGCTTGTCGGTCATGCAGTCGACGATCACCGCCACACCGCCGGGGCCATAGCCTTCGTAGCGGATCTCTTCGTAATTATCTCCATCCTGCGCGCCGGTGCCGCGCTTGATCGCGCGCTCGACGGTGTCCTTGGTCATGTTGTTGCTCAACGCCTTGTCGATCGCGGCGCGCAGGCGAGGGTTGGACGCGGCATCCGCCCCGCCGGCGCGGGCGGAGACGGTGATCTCACGGATCAGCTTGGTAAACAATTTTCCACGTCTGGCATCCTGGGCATTCTTGCGATGCTGGATATTCGCCCATTTACTGTGTCCGGCCATATTGTCAGTTGCGAGTTAAAAGTTGTGAGTATTGGTCGTCAGCATCGTAGGGTGCGCCATGCGCACCATTCAAGTGGTGCGTGAAACGCACCCTACATTTTTTCCTATATTTTGAGGTCCAACATCCGCACCAACGCCAGCCGCGCCTCGCGCGCCTCGCTTTCCGGCACTTTGATCTGGTTCACCACCTTTCCTTCCACCAGATTTTCGAGTGTCCACAACAGGTGTTGCGGATCGATGCGGAACATGGTCGAGCACATGCAGACGGTGGGCGACATAAAATGCACCGACTTACCCTCGCGCTTGTAGTGCTCGTGCAGCCGCTGCACCAGATTCAGCTCGGTACCCACCAGCCAGCGCGTGCCGGGCGCGGATTCGGCGATGGTGTTGATGATGTATTCGGTGGAACCGATGTAATCGGATTTCTCGCACACCTCGAAGCTGCACTCGGGGTGAGAAATCACCTTGGCATCGGGGAAGCGCATACGGAACTGGTCGATGTGCTGCGGTTTGAACATCTGGTGCACCGAGCAGAAGCCCTTCCACAAGATCATTTTCGCCTGGCGGATCTGCTCCGGGGTCAGCCCGCCCATGGGCTGATCGAAGTCCCACACCACCATTTGCTCAAGCGGGATGCCCATGCGATAGCCGGTGTTGCGTCCCAGGTGCTGATCGGGGAAGAACAACACCTTCTCGCGTTGCGCAAAGGACCAATCCAGCACATGGCGGGCATTGGTGGAGGTGCAGACGATGCCGCCATGCCGCCCGCAAAACGCCTTCAGGTCGGCGGCGGAATTGATGTAGGTTACCGGCGTAATCCGTTCGTCGGGGTCGA
>SBBG01000200.1 GCA_005240065.1 Gammaproteobacteria bacterium
CCTTTTCCGAAGCGTTCGATTTCCCAGCCATCCGGTACGCGCCGGTATACTTCGATTTCCATTTTGTCCTGGGCTGCCAGAACATATTCCTTGAGGCTTTCGAGGCCTTGGCATGCAAGTCGTTTCTCGCGCCTGTCGATATGCTCGGTCGATTCGGAAAGGATCTCGATGATCAGAACGGGGTTAGTGAGGTAAAGGGCCGTCAGGTCAACGTTGCCGCACGTAACCATGAGATCGGGGTAGTAGAATATGTCGTCGATCCGCACTTTCATGTCTGACTGAAAGATTCGGCACGGACTGTTGCGCAGATGGCTGCCCAGTGCCACATGGAGGTGACTGGCAATCAGATTATGGCGCGCCGTCGCTCCGACCATCGCATATACGTGGCCTGAGATGTATTCATGGCGGATGTCGCTTCGTTGTTCGCCTTCGAGGTATTCCTCGACGCTGATCGGGTGCAGTTTGGTTTTGACGGACATGATGTGCCCTTCCTCCGGAGTCTTCCCGGCTGGTGACCGGGCGCGAAGATGCCATTCGAGTATATTCTTTCGCTGTGAAGGGGGCAAATAAGTAGGGGAAGTCGAAGTAGGGGAAGTCGCTCCCTCGTATCCCGCCCCTCAAACCGCCAGCGTCAAGTGTCCGATCGATTGGGCGGCGGGTTTCACCTTGATCTCGATATCGTAGCCAAGCCGGTTCAGGCAGTCCATTAGTTTACGTTCCGACAGGTTGGTGAAGTCGCCGCGCATCATGTCGGATACTTTTGCTTGCGTAATCCCCATGCGCTTTGCCGCGGCTTGTTGAGTCAGTCCAAGACGGCGTATAGCCTTCGTGATCTCGATGACGAGGCCGGACTTGATCTTGAGCTTGCCTGCATTTGGCAAGCCTAAATCGGCGAAAATATTGCCGGAACTGTTTTCGACGTCGATGCCTTTAATCATGCGTTTTGCCATTTTTTATCTCCTTCGCTATCGCCTCGGCCACCTTCAGTCTGGCACGAACAATGTCCATGTCTTCTTTTGGTGTGACGATCCCACGTTTGCTCTTTTTCTGGAAGCAATGCAGGACGAACACGGCTTCCTTGAACTTTACGGTGTAAACTGCGCGGTATGTGCCTCCGGCATCGCTTTCAACGACTTCCAGGATGCCGGCGCTGCCGAAACCCTTGAGTATTTTCGCCGCATCGTGTTGGTCGCCATGCTGCGCGTAATCCAGGGCATGACCAAAAAATTTTCGTACGCCAACGGGCAGTGCCATCAGGTCTTTTTTGCTGCTTCCAATCCAGACAAGCGATTTTTCTTTTTCGATCATGTTTAGTATTATACCTGAACTGGTATAGCCGGGCCAATCTGCTGCGATGAGAGTCGGCTGAATATCCAAGGAAAAATCATGTTGCTCGATAAAGCTGTGCTATACGTCGTCGCCACACCCCTAGGCAATCTCGGCGATATGTCTGCGCGCGCGGTGGAGGTGTTGTCGGGGGTGGATGTCATCGCCGCGGAGGATACGCGCCACAGTTTGCCGCTGCTGCGGCATTTCGGCGTCAAGGCGCCGTGTATCGCCTATCATGAGCACAATGAGCGCGAGCGTTGCGTGGAGCTGGTCGATCGCTTGGCGGCGGGCGAGTCGGTGGCGTTGATCAGCGATGCGGGCACGCCGCTGGTGAGCGATCCGGGCTATCACCTGGTGCGGTTGGCGCGTGAGCGGGGAATCAGGGTGGTTCCCGTGCCTGGACCCAGCGCGTTGATCGCTGCCTTGTCGGTGTCGGGTTTGCCGACGGACCGTTTTGTTTTCGAGGGTTTCCTGTCCGCCAAGCCGGCGGCGCGCCGCCAGCGGCTTGAAGATCTGAGCGGCGATGGCCGCACCCTGGTGTTTTTTGAATCCTCCCATCGCATTCTCGATTCGCTGGAAGACCTGGCGCAGGTGTTGGGTGGCGATCGTCAGGCCGTCGTGGCGCGCGAGCTGACCAAGCTCTATGAAACCATCCATGGCGATACCCTGGCCGGCCTGTGCCAGTGGCTGCATGCCGACGCCAATCAGCGCAAAGGCGAGTTTGTCGTGATGGTGCATGGTGCCGCGCCGCGTGGAGAAGAGGCGTTGGATGACGAAGCGGAGCGGGTGTTGCGCGTTCTGCTGGAGGAGTTGCCGGTAAAGCAGGCGGCGGCGCTGGCCGCCAAGATCACCGGCCAGAAAAAGAACTTTTTATATCGGGCGGCGGTCGAAATGGTTGGTAGCGAATAGCTGGCAGAAGTGCTGCGGGATTCGCGCGCGGGAGGGGTTCCACCGTCGGCTATTCGCTACCTTGGCGCCCCATTTTATGACATGGCCGTCAAGTGTTATAATGAACACGGAGTCGGCCAGACAGTCGCTGTATCCGCAAGGATATGGAGGAAAGTCCGGGCTCCACAGGGCAGGGCGCCAGGTAATGCCTGGGAGGCGTGAGCCTACGGAAAGTGCCACAGAAAATATACCGCCGATGTCCCGCAAGGGGCAGGTAAGGGTGAAATGGTGCGGTAAGAGCGCACCGCGCGGCTGGTAACAGTCGTGGCAGGGAAAACCCCGCCCGGAGCAAGACCAAATAGGGGAACGATGGTGCGGCCCGCACTGTTCCCGGGTAGGTTGCTTGAGGTGTGCGGTGACGCACATCCCAGATGAATGGCTGTCCACGACAGAACCCGGCTTACCGGCCGACTCCTTTTTTATTCCTAGAATAACCCTTTCTTAAGATTCTTCTGTAACTATTTCATTCAACCCCCTGATTTCTCTTGTCGGTTATTTTCCTCCCCGTTCGCCCTTCCGGTTGTTGCGCTAAGTCACTGTCCGTAAGCAGGAATTTAACAATTTCACTGGCGGTTTTTTCTTGACAGTGGGGAATGTGAGACCTATAGTGTCGGCAAGTGGGTTAAAGTGGATCAAAGTGGGGCAATTGCCAGGGCACACGGGATGTTTCGCGGGGTCGCAACACTTAGTCTGGATACCAAGGGGCGCATGGCGATGCCGGCCAAGTATCGCGATCGCCTGCAGGATCTGTGCGGCGGGCAGTTGGTGATCACTGTGGATTGGGATCGCTGCCTGCTGGTGTATCCGATGCCGGAATGGGAAGAGATCGAGCGTAAGTTAGCCAAACTGCCCAGCCTCAACAAGCAGGCGCGCGAACTGCAACGCTTGCTGATGGGGCACGCCACCG
>SBBG01000191.1 GCA_005240065.1 Gammaproteobacteria bacterium
GCCGCCGCGGCGGCGGCCAAGGCGTTCATCACGTTGTGCTCGCCCATCAACGGAAACGACACGTCGATATCACCGGCGGGCGTGCGCATCTGAAACGCGGTGATGATCGCCTCGTCGCCGAGCTGGCACCGCACGCTGCCGGGCAACGCGCTAACATCGGCCTGCTCACGCATACCGAAGGTCATGCAGCGCCGCCCGCCCAACAGCGAACGCCAGAAACCGGCATAGGCATCATCGGCATTCACTATGCCGGCACCCTGCCCGGCCAGACCCGCATAGATGCCGCCCTTGGTACGGGCGATCTCATCGAGACTACCGAACCCGGCCAGATGGGCCATCGCCGCGTTGGTGATCAACGCCACGGTGGGCCGCGCCAGTTCGCTCAAATAGGCAATCTCACCGGGATGATTGGCACCCATCTCGATCACCGCGCAGCGGTGCTCGGCGCGCAGCCGCAACAGCGTGAGCGGCACACCGATATCGTTGTTGAGATTGCCCTGCGTGGCGAGCACCGGCCCGCGCCGCGCAAAAATCGCCGCCAGCATCTCCTTGGTCGTGGTCTTGCCGTTACTGCCGGTGACGGCGATCAGCGGGATGGTAAAACGGGTGCGCCAGGCCGCGCCCAACCGTCCCAGCGCCAGCCGGGTGTCCGCGACACGCAACAGCGGCAACGCGGTTTCAACAGGTTCGCTGACCAGCGCCGCCACCGCGCCCTTGGCGGCCGCCTCCGCAACGAAGGCATGGCCGTCGAAGCGCTCGCCGCGCAAGGCGATGAACAGATCGCCCGGCTGAATCGTGCGGGTATCGGTGTTGACGGCCTGAAACAGCGCATCGCCGCCGCTCATCCCGGCGCCCAGCGCGGCGGCGGCTTCGGCAAGCTTCATCATTGCACCATTTCCTTGAGCAAATCGCAGACCTGCCTGCTGTCGCTGAACGAGTGCTTCTCGCCGCCCACGATCTGATAATCCTCATGCCCCTTGCCGGCCACCAGCACCACATCGTTTTCCTTGGCCTGCTTCACCACCCAAGCGATCGCCTGAGCACGGTCGCGCATCACCTCAATAGCCTCGCACCGGCTCATGCCCGCCTTGATTTCCTCGATGATGAGTTGACCATCCTCGCTGCGCGGGTTGTCATCGGTCAGCACCACACGGTCGGCATGGCGCTCGGCCACTTCGCCCATCAGCGGCCGCTTGCCGCGATCACGATCGCCGCCGCAGCCGAACACCACCCACAATGTCCCCCGGCAATGCTCACGCAGAGCCTGCAAGACCTGTTGCAAGGCATCCGGCGTATGAGCGTAATCGACCACCACCAGCGGCAAACCCCGCACGCCACCGTAGCCCTCCATCCGGCCCGGCACAGGCCACAATCTATGCAGCTTGAACGGAATATCGATGAGATCAACGCCCGCCAACATTAGCGCAGCGAAGGCCGCCAGCAGATTGCCAGCGTTGAAACGGCCGAGCAGGACGCTGTGAAAACGCAGCGCGCCCCAGGGCGAGTCGATATGCATCTCCATGCCGTCGAGCCCCTGATGCAGCACCGTGCCGCGCACCATGTTGATTCGCGATGAATCATAAGGACGCACCGGCTGCGCGCTCATTTCGTGCTCCGCTCCGCCGGCCAGCGTATACCCCACCGCCGCCACCCCAGCCGGTAGCGACTGCAACAGCTCCCGGCCGAAAGTATCGTCGGCATTGATCACCGCATGGCGCAGCCCCGGCCTTTCGAACAGGCGCCGCTTGGCCCGGCCGTAGGACGCCATGTCGCCATGATAATCGAGATGATCGCGGCTGAGATTGGTGAACACCGCCGTATCGAACGCCACGCCATTGACGCGCCCCTGCTCCAGCGCATGAGAGGAAACTTCCATCGCCGCATAGCGCGCACCCTGCTCCACCATCGCGGCGAACAAGGCATGCAGCGATACCGCATCGGGCGTAGTGTGACTACCCGCCTCAAGCTGTCCGTACAGACCATTGCCGAGCGTGCCGATTACCCCGCATGGCCAGCCTTCACTCAGTGCCTGGGCGATGAATTGGCTGACCGAAGTCTTGCCGTTCGTGCCCGTCACGCCAATCGTGAAAAGCTTCCGCGACGGGTTGCCATAAAACCGCTCGGCGATGATTCCAGCGCACTGACCCAAACGCGCGATACCGAACACCGGGATACCGGCGGGCGCATCGGGCGCGGCAATCTCATCGCTCGACTCATAAGCGACCGCCACCGCTCCGGCACGTATCGCATCGGCAATGAACGCATGGCCGTGCCGGGATTGCTGCCCCAGGCACGCCAAAAACAGATCGCCCGGCTGGGTCTTGCGGCTGTCAAGCGAAAGCCCCTGAATATCACGTTCGAACTCCGCGCCGACCTGGGCATAGTCCTCCAGCAACATGCTCAATTTACAGGTGTTCACCGCCATTACAAAACCCCTTTCCCCAGCGATTTGGGTTGTGACTTCGTTTCATTCGACTGGCGCGTGTGAGACGTACTCGAAACCACCTGGGCCATCACGCCCGCCGCGCCACCCTTGTTTTGCTTGCCCACACCCGCCTCCACCAATTGCGTCCGCAGCGACTGCACATCATCGGGAGCCACATCGAGCAACCGCAACGCGCCGGCCATGACCTTGCCGAACACCGGCGCGGCCACCAGGCCACCGTAATATTCGCCGCTCTTCGGTTCGTCGATCATCACCACCATCGCCAGCCGCGGCCTGCTCACCGGCGCCACACCGGCGAAAAGCGCAAGATAGCGATTGTCCGCATAGCCGCCAGCCTGCGACTTGTGCACCGTGCCGGTCTTGCCCGCCACCCGGTAACCCGGCACACCCGCCGCCATACCCGTGCCACCTTCTCCCGTCACGGTCTCCATCATTTTCAGTATCTGATCGGCGACTTCGGCCTTGACCACCTGCTCGCTCCGTGGAGGCTGCGTCACGCGGCTAAAGGAAACGGGCTTGAATCTGCCGTGATCGGCCAGCACCGTGTAGGCATGCGCAAGCTGTAAAGGCGTCACCGACAATCCATAGCCATAAGAAAGTGTGGCGCGCTCGATCTCGCCCCAGCGCTTGTAGCTCGACAGGGCGCCGGGCATTTCGCCGGGAAATCGGCTGCCGGTCGCCGCGCCGAATCCGACCCGCGAGAACATCGACCACAATTGTTGCGGCTCTATTGCCAGCGCCATCTTGGTCGCGCCGACATTGCTCGATTTCTGGATCACCGTGGTCACGTCGATGACGCCGTATTTATGCACATCGCGCACCGTGTGGCGCCCCACCTTGAACAGACCCGATTCGGTATCGATCATGGTCGTGGGGCGGAACTTTCCGCTTTCCAACGCCGCCGCGGCAGTGAACGGCTTGATGGTCGAACCGGGCTCGAACACGTCCGTCACCGCGCGGTTGCGGAAAAAGTCGCCACGCAGCTTGACGCGGTTGTTGGGATTGAACGAGGGCTGATTCACCATCGCCAATACCTCGCCCGTAGCGATATCGAGCATCACCAGCGAACCGGAACGCGCGCCGTTGGCCTGGATCGCCGCCTTCAACTCGCGGTAGGCGAGATACTGCAAGCGGCGGTCGATGCTCAGCGCCAGATCCTTGCCCGGCACCGGCTCGGTGACACCTTCGACACTCTCCACCATCCGGCCGAGGCGATCCTTGATCACACGCTTGGCGCCCGGCCTACCGCGCAGCCATTCCTCGTAGGCCAGCTCCAGCCCCTCCTGGCCGATGTCATCGACGTTGGTGAAGCCGATCACATGCGAGACCACTTCGCCCGCCGGATAATAGCGCCGGTACTCGCGTTGCAGCGACACGCCAGGCACAGCCAGCGCCGTCACCTGCTGCGCCAATTCGGGATTGACGGCGCGCTTCAGATAAACGAATTCACGATCGAGCCGGCCCAACAGGTGGCGCTCCAACCCCTTCGCATCGATGTTCAGCAACCGCGCCAGCGCCGGCCACTGCGCGCGCGCCGCCAGCAGCTCCCTGGGATTGGCCCAGACCGAATCGACCGGCGTGCTGACCGCCAGTGGCTCGCCATTGCGGTCGGTGATCATGCCCCGATTGGCCGGAATGGCAAGTTCGCGCAAATGGCGCGCATCGCCCTGGTTCTGCAAGAATTCCTTGTCGAGCACTTGCAGATCGAGCGCCCGCCACGCCAGCGACAGCGCAAGCGCACCGAGCGCGCCGAGTACCAGCACGATGCGCAACGGTTGGGTCAACGGCGCGTCCATTCTCATGGCTGCACGATCACCACGGCGTCGGGCGGAGGCAGCGTCATGCCGAGTTTGGAGCGCGCAGCTCCCTCGATCCTGACATGGGTCGCCCATGTGCTCTCTTCAAGTTGCAACTGCCCCCACTCGATGGCCATGTCGTCCCGAGCCTTCTGCAGTGCCTGCAATTCAACGAACAGCTTGCGGCTTTCATACTTCGCATACACCAC
>SBBG01000013.1 GCA_005240065.1 Gammaproteobacteria bacterium
CCAGTCGCCCAGAACACCCTTGCCGTTCGGCTAACTCTTCCCCTTGCCGGGCGAGTAGAGGACTTCCACCTCCAAGTGAGTGCGCCCTGCCGGGCGCACCAACAAAAAAGCCCCGAGGCGCAAACCCCGGGGCTTTTCGCGGATCATCCTACAGACCCGCGTAGGATGTCACAAATCTTGCGAACAACACGCCGCAAATAATCACCGTGATAATACCGATTATCGTCGGCGCGATATCCTTCAACCGGTAAAGCTCATCGACATCCTTCTGCTTGTTTGAATGCATAACCTTCCCCTTACAGTGAATACTATGGAATCGTAGGGCGCATCTCACGCACCTCGAAACCCGGGGTACGGACAACGCCATTATGGT
Source organism: Gammaproteobacteria bacterium (assembly GCA_005240065.1). GTDB lineage: Bacteria > Pseudomonadota > Gammaproteobacteria > Ga007554 > SBBG01. The sequence goes on from SBBG01000013.1 coordinate 374, forward strand.
GCGTACGGCGCACCCTGCAACTGCCCATGTATCGGAACTTACCATTCAACATGCACGGACCACAAAGCTCCGGTACATCGACTCCAGTTTAGCAAAAATTCCCGAGATTCCAAGTAGGATTTTTCTGCTAAAAGGTTATCGGACAGTCGTCAAACTTCTTGAGATCGATGATGCGGATTTTAGGATATCAACAACGTGGCATTCCCTCCCACGGCGGCGGTGTTGGTGCTGACCACCCGCTCCACGGCAAAGCGCAGCAGAGTATGCGGTCCGCCCGCCATGGGGCCGGTACCGGATAGTCCTTCGCCGCCGAAGGGCTGAACACCAACAACAGCGCCGATCATGTTGCGATTGACATAGATGTTACCGGCGCGCGCGCGATGCCGGATATGGCGGATGGTCTCTTCGATGCGGCTGTGGATGCCGAACGTCAACCCGTAGCCCGTGTTATTGATCGCCTCGATCACCTGATCCAGCTTGCTCGATGAATAGCGGACGACATGCAGGCAGGGACCGAATATCTCGCGTTCCAGACGCGCGAGGCTGTCGATTTCGAACAGGCGCGGGGCGAAGAACGTGCCGTGTTCCGTACCCGCAGGAAGGACGAGTTCGCGGATGATTTTTGTCTGGGCTGACATATGCCGCGCGTGCGTCTCCAGGTTTGCTTTGGCGGTGGCGTCGATCACCGGGCCGATGTCCGTGGCCAGATGCGCGGGATCGCCGATACGCAGTTCGTCCATCGCGCAGGCCAAAGCGTCGATGGCGCGCGATGCGATCTCTTCCTGCACGAACAGCACACGCAACGCCGAGCAGCGCTGTCCGGCGCTGTTGAAGGCGGAGCGGATGGCGTCGTTCACCACCTGCTCGATCAGGGCGGAGCTGTCGGCGATCATGGCATTCTGGCCGCCGGTTTCGGCAATGAAGGGAACGATGGGGCCGGAGCGGGCGGCGAGCGCCTGGTTGATCGCCCGCGCTGTTTCGGTGGAACCGGTGAAGGCCACGCCGGCGACGCGCGGATCGGCGACCAGTCTGGCCCCCGCCACGCTGCCCCGTCCCGGCAGCAGATGTAGCGCCTCGCCCGGTACACCGGCCTCGTGCAGCAAGCGCACGGCGTGGGCGGCGATCAAGGGTGTCTGGGTGGCAGGCTTGGCGATCACGGCATTGCCCGCAGCCAGGGCGGCGGTGATCTGGCCGATGAAAATGGCGAGAGGAAAATTCCACGGGCTGATGCAGGCGAAGACGCCGCGGCCATGCAGGCTGAGCCGATTGGATTCGCCAGTGGGGCCAGTCAAGATGCTGGTCGCGCCAAAATCGCGCCGCGCGAGCATGGCATAGTAGCGGCAGTAATCCACCGCCTCGCGCACCTCGGCCAGCGCATCGGGTATGGTCTTGCCAGCCTCGCGCACGCACAGCGCGATGAACTCCGCATATCGCCGCTCGAACAGATCGGCGGCACGCTCCAGGATCTGTGCGCGCGTCGCGGCGGGTGTGCGATCCCAGTCGGGCGCGGCAGTGGACGCGAGCTGGAGCGCCTGTTCCACCATCGCGGTACCGGCCAATGCCGCCGCGCCGGCCTCGCGGCGGCAATCGCCGGGGTCATGCACACGCTGGAGCGGCCCGGACAATTCTTTGCCGCCGACGATGGGGGCGGCTGACCAGCGGCGCGCCAAAGGCTCATGCAGGGCCTGATAGAGATTCTCCACCTCGACGGGATCGGCGAGGTTGACGCCACGCGCATTGCGGCGATCCGCGCCATACAGATCGACGGGCAATGGCAGGCGCGGATTGGGCTTGTCCGCGAGGGCGCTCAGCTCAGCCACCGGATCCGCGATCACCTGCTCGACGGGCAATCGTTCATCGACAATGCGATTGACGAAAGAGGTATTGGCGCCATTCTCCAGAAGCCGCCGCACCAGATAGGGCAACAGATCGGTTTCACTGCCCACCGGCGCATAGACCCGGCAGGCCACACCGGGCTCACAAATGTCCGGCAACGCGCCATACAGCGCCTCACCCATACCGTGCAGGCGCTGGAATTCGAAATCGCGACTCTGACCGGCAAGCTCCAGGATATAGGCCACGGTATGCGCGTTGTGCGTGGCGAACTGCGGATAAAAAACATCCTGCGCCGCGAACAACCGACGCGCGCAGGCGAGATACGAAACGTCCGTCGCAGCCTTGCGCGTGTATACCGGGTAACTGGCCAGACCCTGCACTTGGGCACGCTTGATCTCGCTGTCCCAGTACGCGCCTTTTACCAGGCGTAGCGGAATACGTCGCCCCACGCGGCGCGCCACGGCGGCCAGCCAGTCCAGCACGGCGGGCGCACGCTTCTGGTATGCCTGGACGGCAAGGCCGAATCCCTCCCAATCCTTGAGTGACGAATTACGGAACACGGTTTCGAAAATATCCAGGGACAGTTCCAGACGCTCCGCTTCTTCGGCATCCAGGGTAAGAGCGATACCCGCCGCCTTGGCCTGCCGCGCCAGCGCCAGCACCCTGGGCACAAGTTCGTTCAGGACACGCTCACGCTGGGCGGCTTCGTAGCGCGGATGCAACGCGGAAAGTTTTACCGAGACACTCGGGGCGCTGAACACATCACCCCCGCGATCAGGATCGACCAGGGTGGTGACGGCCTGGGAATAGGCGGCGAAATAACGCTCGGCATCGCCGGCGCACAGCGCCGCCTCGCCGAGCATATCGAAGGAGTAACGATGATTCCGGTTGTCCGCCGGCTGGCTGCGCGCGAGCGCCTCCGGCATCGTCGCGGCCATCACGAACTGCTGTGCCAGGATATGCATCGCCTGTCTCAGCGTTAAGCGGATCAGTGCCGCGCCGCTTCTTGCCGCCAGGCGCTCCAGCACAGCGGATATGTGTTGTGGCGTAACCGTTTCGAACTTGATGGCGCGCCCGGTCAGCATCAGCCCCCACGTCGCGGCATTGACCAGCAGGGAATGGCTATGACCCAGATGCGCGTCCCATTGCCCTTGGGAGAGCTTGTCGCGGATCAACCGGTCAGCGGTCTCGGCATCGGGGATGCGCAGCAGTGCCTCGGCCAGACACATCAGGATCACACCTTCTTCGGAAGACAGATCATACTCACGCAGAAAGGCATCGAGTCCCTGTTCCCCGCGCTTCGCACGTACTGCGGCGACCAGTCGAGCCGCCCTGGCCTGCACGCGCTGGATTGCTTCCTCGGTGAGTTGCGCTTCTTTCAGCAGGGCTTCGACACAGGTAGTTTCGTCCGCGCTGTAAAAAGCACGGATGGCGGCGCGGAGTGAATCACACACGGCTGGCAATCCCTGACTCATCACTTTATCAACCCGGCAATGAAATGCGTACGCGCAGCGCACGCTACCTTTGACTATTACATCGGCAGGAGCCTTATTTAATCAAGGCAACTTCAATTTACGCTCTCGCTGCGCCAGACACGAATGATCCGTATTTTATTGGCATCGCACCGATAAACGATGCGAAAGGGCGGGTGAATCAATTCGCGCAGATTGGTAACGTTAAATTCGGACACGATACGGCCAATATCAGGATGATGCGCAAGTGTCTCGATATACGCGACAATCTCGGCAACGAGGCGTTGACCTGTCGCTGGCACGCCCTGCTCTTCGTAATACGCAAGAATGTTGTTCATATCCGCAACGGCTGATTCGGAGAAACGGATACCTGTTTTCAGGGACATTCGCTACTTCAGCCTCAAGCGCTTTTTCACCTCGCTGATATCGACTTCCCTACCGGATTCGATATCAGCCAATCCCTGCACAACAGCACGCATGAACAGGCGCTCTTCCTCGCTCCGTTCATAATCGCTGAGCGACTGAACCACAGCAACGCCACGGCCACGGCTGGTCAAGATAGCTGGGCGATGCTCTTCGCATACGTGCTTGATGACGCGCCCCGGGTTGATCTTCATGTCTGACAGGGGTATGACATCCTCGGAGAATTTTACGGCCATGGGAGTTTCCTTTGATTTTCTACCTTAATAGCACAGATAATAGCACCTATAAACCGGTCTTTATATGGCACCACTCTCTCACATCGGATGTTTCCACTCCACCTCAACCCCCCCCTCCCCATCTTCCGCCTGGAACGGCTCGCAAACCCACAAGCCCACCACCGCCACCAATTGATCTCCGGCAAAGATCAACGGAAC
>SBBG01000048.1 GCA_005240065.1 Gammaproteobacteria bacterium
GCCGTAAGGCGCGGCCCACAGGCGATCGATTTTCGACGGCGTGGCGGCCTCGACGTTGGTGGGAATCTTCTCCGGCTTGCCAAGTGATACGCCCGGCGAATCACCGCAGACACCGAGCAACCACAACAAAGCGACGCTTCCGGACGCTGGGACAATGTAACCGGAGCGTTTTCGGGGTGAACAGGCAATCCTTTGAGCGGGCATCGACAGCAGAAGCGATTAGTGGAAAAACCAACACTTCTGTTATCGGCCATAACAAAAAACTTTTTAGCGCGACAGGGAAACATGGCCATTCTCCGCCCGTCAACGCTATTTTTGCCTACCCTCCCCCCTCACCATGCGCCACGCGGAATCACCAGCATGAACAGCAGGTGCAGGAATATCTGTCCCACCGGCAACGTAACATTTTCCACCAGCCAATCGAGTCACGGCGCGCCTTGCGCGGCAGAACGCGCGGTAATGCCCAGCAGCGCGCCGGCGACCAGGCCGATGAGAATTTTTGTGCTCAAATCGAGCACCCGGCCGTGACCTCGCGGCTCATCGTTACTTCGGTGGCCTCGATCTGACTATTGCCGTAGAATAAGCCCGCAGGCAGTGCGGGCGGCCACAGCCATAGAAAAAGTGCAAACGACACCGCCGACAACCCCCACCCCGATCAACATCCATAACCAACGTTGCGCATTGCCGTCACCGCTCTAAAGCCGTCCTGAACGAATAATACCGCTGGACAATAACAGCGTGAACCACAGCGCCAGCCCATAACCAATGATCGCAAACACGGGTATGCCAGCCACGCTAGGCCCCGCAGCATGTTGCATCAGCAAGGAAGAGGCGATGTACAAGCCGAGCGATACCAGCGCCAACGCCAGGCGGTTGGTGCCGCGATCGACGTGCCGCTGCAGCTCTTCAAGAGTGCGGCGCCCCACTCCCAAATCCAGCCCTTCGTTGCGTAAGGTACGCGCCAGACGGCTCAATGTGCACGGGACTGCCTGCAGTGTCATGGCGGCCTCGTACTTGAGGCGTGCCTGAGACGCCTGCCATCCCTCATCTTTCACCATCGTACCCAAGGTCTCTCCCGCCCTCTGCATCAGCCGTTCCTGTAAATTGAATTCGGGATCGAGGCTGCGTACGGTCGATTCCATGATGAAAAAAGTACGCATCAGCAATAACAAGTGATGCGGCAGGCGGATGTTCTGTCCCCGCCCCAGATGCATGATGCGCAGGAAGACCTCGCCGAACGACCACTCCTTGAGCGGCAAGCCCGCATAATCCAGCAGCAGTTCCTCCAGGCCGCGCTCGAACTCGGGCCGATCCATATCGCCCGCCAGCACACCCAGGTCCAGATAGGCATCCAGCAGCCAGCCGCCATCCTGATGCACAAAGGCCTGCATGAACGCCGCAAGATTGCGGCGCGTACGGCGATCCAGAAAGCCGACCAGCCCGAAATCGTGGAAGCAGATGCGTCCGTCGTCGCGGATGAACAGGTTGCCGGGATGCGGATCGGCATGGAACAGGCCGAGCACGAAAAACTGGTGCAGATAGGCATCGACGAAGGCCGCCGCCAATTGCGGCCCTCCGGCGTGTATAGCCGGATGATTCACGCGGTGCCCGCCGCTCATGACCTGCACCAGCACCGCCTCGGCGACCAGTCCGTCAATAACAGGTGGAATGTAGATGGTAGTCGAATCCTTGAATGCCGCGACAAAACGTTTGATATTGTGCGCCTCCTGGCGCAAATCGAGTTCCTTGAGCAAGTTGGTTTCGAGCTCGCGGATGATATCGAGCGGGCGGAAACGCCGCAGCCCCCACGCCAGCAGCATCGCCACCCGCAGCACGCGGCGCAGCAGGCGCATGTCGCGGCTCACCTGGGCCTTGATGCCCGGACGGCGGACCTTCACGATCACCTCCGTGCCATCCGGCAACCGCGCCCGGTGCACCTGGGCGACAGAGGCGGCGGCCATGGGTTGACGCTCGAACTCGCTGAACACCTGATCCACCGGTTTGCCGAAGGCCGCTGCGATCTCGCGCTCCACCTGCGCGGCGGGAAAAGGCGCGACCCGATCCTGCAAACCGCGCAGCGCGACGATGTAATCCTCCGGCAGTAGATCGCTGCGCAGGCTCAGCCCCTGCCACCAACTTGATGAAGGTGGTGCCCAGGCGCCCCAGCACCCGCACCAGCTTTTCAGCCGGCGTGACCGCCGGCCGCAGCCAGCGCCAGCGCACCAGCGACCACCAGATGAAATAGCCCCAAAGCGCGAGGCTGATACGTATGAACCGCAATAGCACCATTTCCTGTCCTCCGCTTTACTTTACGGGATAGAGAGAACGGATGGTAGCGCGTATTGTAATCACTCTCCTTGGAGCTGTGGCCAACGCGGTATGAAGGCCGGCGTGCGGGCGGCATAGCGGGCATAGCCGTCGCCGAACCGGGTCGCCACCTCGTACTCCTCGCGCCGCGCCAGACGTAGGTACCGGAAGCCATAAATGTAGGGCGGGTTAGTTGCATGCTTTTCGCAACGTAACCCGCCAATTGTGCCGCCAGGCACTCATTAGCAAACGCGTTGTGTTGCTGCGCACGCTTGGTGGGTTACGCAAACAACGCTCTTGTGCCCTATGGGTAAACTCACCCCACATCACATTGATTAGCGGCTACACGGCCACCCAAAAACTCAGCAATTTTATCCAGCCCGACACGCTCGCAGCGGCAGAGCTGAGGAGCCTGAAGCGGGAGAGCACGACATCGCCAAGGCCGATCGTTTCGCCATCAATTCCTCGTCCTCGCTTTCCTGTCGTCGGGCTTATCGGTTGGAACGTAGCGCTGCGGGGCACGATCGAACCGATCCAGGCAGGATGGGCTGCACAAGTAATAAGTTTTTTCCTGGTACCGGCGCTGCCCAGCCGCCTGCTTGGGGTCTACCAGCATGCCACAGACCGGATCCTTCTCCATGCTTCACCTCCGAGTTGCCTTCAAACCAGACGCCGCCGGAATCCCCACACGCTGAGCGCGAGCAGGACGGCCCCGATTGCCAGCATGGCCGCGAGCCGAGGCCACAGCACCGCTATACCCACCCCCTTGAGAAACAATCCCAGCACTGCCTCCATATAGTGGCGCAGAGGACTCGCCTCCGCCAGATACTGCAGGCCGAGCGGCATGCTCTCCAGCGGCACGATGGTTCCGGATAAAAACAGCACCGGGAACAGCACCAGGAACGAGATCAGCAGCGCTTGCTGCAAGGTGTCCGCGACCGCCGCCACCAGGATGCCGATGCTCATGCTGCTCAGCAGGAACACGGCGGAGAACAGCGTGAACAGCGCAACATTGCCGCGCAGCGGCACGCCGAACACGGCCGCCACCAGCAGGCTCGGGAACAAAGCGAGCAGGCAGAACAGCAGCGGCGGCAGCATCTTGGCCGCGATCATCTCGCCCGGCGACACCGGCGTCACCAGCAATTGCTCCACTGTGCCCGATTCCTTCTCGCGCACGATGCCGGCGGCGGCCGTGATCATACCCACCATCATGCCGGCCAGCGACATCATCGACAACACCATGAAGTGGCGGTAGTCCAGTTCCGAGTTGTACCAGACGCGCGGGCGCAGCTCGGCCGCCGGCGGGCCGGCCATGAAAGACGGCGGTGCCCGTGATAGCGCGAAGTTCTGCACGATTCGCTGTGCATAGCCTTGGGCGACGCTCGCGGCGTTGGCGTTGGAGCCGTCGAGCAGCAGTTGCACGCTCGTCGGCGCACCCTGCGCAAGCTGGCGGGGGAACTCCGGCGGGATCACCACCGCCGCCAGCACTACACCGCGGTCGAGCAGCGCAGCCACCTCGGCATCGGTGCTTGCGGTGTGAGTGATTTTGAAATAGCCGGAATTGGCGAAATCCTGCACCAGTGCGCGGCTTTCCGCCGAGCGCGCGAGATCCACGACCGCTGTCGGCAGATTACGCACGTCGAACGACATGGCGAAGGTGCACATGATCACCTCGCCGGTATAGAGATACAGGATCAGCGCCAACATGGCGCGGGAGCGCAGGAATTGGATCAGTTCCTTGCGCATCAACGCCGCGAGTCTGCCATAGCGCGGCATCACGCCACCTTCTTGCGGAACAGCCGCGTAGTCATCACGAAGACGAGCACCGTGTAGAGCAATAGCGCCAGCAACTGCGGCCACAATACGGCCAGCCCGACATCCTTCATCACGATCCCGCGCGAAATCTCGATGAAGTAGCGCGCCGGAAACAGATAGGTATAAAGTTGCAACATCACCGGCATGGTATAGATCGGGAACAGAAACCCGGAAAACAAAAACGACGGCATCAGGGTCACGAGCAGCGACAGCAGCATGGCCACGAGCTGGCTGCGGGTGACGCTCGAAACCAGCAGCCCCAGCCCGACGGTACAGAACACGTAGATCACCGTTGCGGCCAGGAGCAGCGGGAAGCTGCCGAGGAATGGGATATGGAACCACCACAGCCCGGCGGCCAGGATCATCAGCATCTCGAGGAAAGCGATGGCGGCGTAGGGGATCATCTTGCCGGCGATGAATTCATACGGCCGGATCGGCGAGACGAAGATCTGCTGCACCGAACCCGCCTCTTTCTCGCGCACCACCGCGAGCGCGGTGAGCAGCGGCGGAAATGCCATCAGGATCACGCCGAACAGACCGGGCACGATGTAGTTCACGCTCTCGAGCGGCGCGTTGAACCATACCCGGCTCTCCACCCGCACCGGAGCAAGCGGCGCGGCCATGCCCTGTGCGGCCAAGCGCTCGCGCATCCGCTCAAGCGCATAGCTCTGCACGATGGCCTCGGCGTAGCCGAGGATCACCATCGCGGTGGTGGAGTATGAGCCATCGGCAAGCGCCTGCACCTCGGCGGTCTCGCCGCGCGCCAACTTATGCGCGAAGCCCGGCGGAATGATCAGCACCAAACGCGCGCGGCCGCGATCGAGCAGCTCGGCGATCTCGCCCTCGGCGCGAATGTCGTGCGTGCGTTTGAAGTAGCCGGATTGCGGGAAGCGCTCGATCAGCGCGCGGCTTGCCGCGCTGCGATCCTGATCGTAGACCGCAAGGCTCGCGTCCTTGACGTCCAGCGACAGCGCCGAGCCGAACAGATAGAGCATCAACAGCGGCAGCACCAACGCGACCGCCATAGTGATCGGGTCGCGGCGGATCTCGCGCAGCTCTTTCCATACGATAGCGCCGACGAGGCTTCTCATGGCTCAGCTCCGTGCGGCGCGGGTATCCAGGCGCGCCTGCTCCATCTGGATGAAGGTGATGAACACATCCTCGATTCCGAACGGGACCGTCTCGATGCGTCGCACGCGATGGCCGGCTTTTTCAAGACGCGCCAGCAGGTGTGGCCGCGCGGAGGCGGCATCGTCCACCAGCAGGTGCAAGCAGTCGCCGAATAAAGACGCCTGGACGCCGGGCTCGTTGCGGAACAGCGCGAGCGCCTGGATCGGCTGGTCGCATTCGAGTTCGAGCATTTCGCCGGCGCGCATGCCGGCGCGCAGTTCCCGCGGCGAACCCAGCGCGATCAGCCGGCCATTATAGAGCAGCCCGAGGGTATGGCAGTGCTCGGCTTCGTCCATGTAATGCGTGGTGACCAACACGCTGACGCCGCGTTCGGCGAGGGTGCCGATCAACTCCCAGAAGCGGCGGCGCGATAACGGATCCACACCGGCCGTGGGCTCATCCAGAAACAGTACCTGCGGTTCGTGTAACACGGCGCAGGCGAGCGCCAGACGCTGTTTGAGGCCGCCGGAAAGGGCGCGCACCAACCGTTGCTCCTGTCCGGCCAGCCCGGCCAGCGCCAGGGCCTCGGCACGCCGCGCGGAAAGCACCGCGCGTGGAACCTGATACACCCCGGCGAAAAAATCGAGGTTCTCGCCCACCGACATGTCTTCGTAGAGCGAGAAGCGCTGCGACATGTAGCCGATGCGGGATCGGAGCGCGCGCGGGTCGGCACCGAGTTCGACTCCGGCGACCGTCGCTCGCCCGGCGCTAGGCACAAGCAGGCCGCACAGCATCTTGATGGTGGTGGTTTTGCCCGAGCCGTTCGGTCCCAGGAAGCCGAAAATCTCGCCGCGCTGCACTGCGAAGCTTACGCCATCCACCGCGGTGAACTTGCCGAAGCGCATACTGAGTTCCTGCACCTCTATGGCTGGGCCGGCGGCGCCCGCCGCAACTTCGGCCGCAACCGGCGGCGCGGCCGCTGCACTCGGCAGCAACGCGACGAATACGTCCTCCAGGCTGGGGGCAATCGGTCGTACCGTTTCGAGTTGCACATGCTCGCGGGCAAGCGCCGCACGCCACTCGCCCGCGTCGCCACCGCCCTCCGGCAGCCGCAAGTGCAGGCGCTCGCCGAATACATAGGGCGCCGCCTGCGGCAGAGCACGCTGCAGCGCGGCGAGGGCGCGGCGCTGCGGATGCGCAACGAGCTCGTACATCTTCCCCGGCAGACCGGCGCGCAAGCGCCCGGGCACATCGCAGGCGATCAGCCGCCCGTCGTGCAGCAGCGCCACCCGCGTGCAACGCTCGGCCTCGTCCATGTAAGGCGTGGACACGACGATGGTGGTGCCTTCGGTGAGCGCCTGGTAGAGAATGTTCCAGAACTCGCGCCACGATACCGGATCGACGCCGGTGGTCGGCTCGTCGAGAATAAGCAGCGGCGGCGCATGAATCATGGCGCAGCACAGCGCGAGCTTTTTCTGCATACCGCCGGAGAGAAAACGCGCCAGCCGGTCGCGATGCCGCTCCAGGTGCGCGAACGCCAGCAGCCGCGCCTTGCGCTCGGCACGCGCCGCTTCCGGTACGCGGTGCAGTGCGGCGAAGAAGTCCAGGTTCTCGTCCACCGTCAAACGCCCGTAGAGGCTGAAGATCTGCGACATATAGCCGATGCGCGCGGTGATCTGCGCCGCCTCGCGCACACTGGCGTAACCCAGCACCGTGGCGCGTCCCTCGCTCGGATCGAGGATGGCGGCGAGCATTTGCAGCGTCGTGGTCTTGCCGGCGCCATCCGAGCCGAGCAATCCGAATACTTCGCCGCGGCGGATCTTGAGATCGAGCCCGGCCACCGCCGTATGCTCACCGTAGCGCCGGCCCAGTCCCTCGGCCTCGATCACCCAGTCTGCGGCAGGGGCGTTCATGGTTAGCGCGGCACTGCCAGTTTGTCCGGCCACGACGCCTCCGGCTGCCAGCGTATCCAGGCGTCGGCAGGCATGCCGGGTTTGAGGTAACCCTGCGGGTTGTCGACGGCGAGTGTCACACCAAATACCAAGCGGGCACGCTCATCCGGCATGTGCACATCCTTGGGCGTAAACTGGGCCCGCGCATCGACACGCGCCACCCGCGCCTCGAAGGTGCGCTCGGGAAAGGCATCGACGCGCACGCGCGCCGGATCGTTGAGTTTGATCTTGCCGAGATCCGCTTCCGGGATATAGACCTTGAGTTCCAGACGCGCCAGATCCGCCAGCACGGCGATGGCACGGCCGGGGCTAGCCAGTTCGCCGGCCTCGATACCCTTACTGAGAATGGTGCCTGCACTCGGCGCACGGATCACCGCCTTCCCCAACTGCGCGCGCAAAAGCTGCTCCTCGCGCTGTGCCGCCTCCAGGTTGGCGGCGGTCTGGGAAAGCTGCGCCTCCAACGCCCCCACCTGGCCGCGCGCTTCCTGGTACTGGTTCTGCGCCTTATCCATGGTCTGCGCCGAAACGGTGCCGGTTTCGCGCAAGGTACGATAGCGCGCCAGATCGGCCTCGGCGGTCTGCAGGTGATGCCGCCAGGCGCTGAGCTGCTGCCCGATTTGCGACCTGGCACGCTGCACCGCCCGCACCTGGGCCTCGGCTTGCTGGGCGCGGGTGTTGAGGTCGGTCTCATCCAGGCGCACCAATACCTCACCGGCTTGCACCGTGCGTCCCTCCGTCAGGTTGCTCTCGAGCACCCGGGCCGTAACCTCGGCGCTCACCGTGACCTCGGTGGCCTCGATCTGGCCGTTGCCGTAAAGCAGGCCCGCCGGCAGTGCGGGCGGCCGCAGCCACAAGAACAGTGCAAACGACACCGCTGCCAGCGCCCCCATCCCGATCAACGTCCACAACCAACTTTTGCGCATTGCCGTCCCCCCCTCTTTATTTTATTTTCTAAAGCCGCCCTGAATCGGGATAGGGCGACGCCTCACAGCGCCGCTCCCCCCACACCACCGGGCATACGGATCACGTACCACGGCGGTTCGATAAATATATTCCTACCTCGC
>SBBG01000096.1 GCA_005240065.1 Gammaproteobacteria bacterium
CAACGCGGGCCGTGGTGGAACAGTGGCGCGAGCCACATGAACCAGGCTTACCCGAAGTCCTTCTTTGATCGTTTAGGTCTGGTGTCGCTGCTCGATACGACGCGACGACTCCAGTGTGTTCAATGAACCGCCGGATGCGGAACCGCCGTCCGGTGGTGTGGGAGGACGGCGGGGGTGACCCCGCCTCCTACCCGATGTTTTTGGATTAGCGCGAGGGAAAGGAATCCGACAATGTCTGATCAAGACCTGAAAATGGATGTCACGCCGGTATCCGACGAGAAGCTCAAGACGGGTAAAACGCTGGCGACGGTGGTGTATGCCCTGCAAGCGGTGTCTTTCGTGGCAGGGATGACGCTGATCGTCGCCGTGATCATCAACTACGTCAAAATGGACGATGTGCGCGGCACATGGCTGGAGTCGCACTTTCGCTGGCAGATCAGGACGTTCTGGTTTGGTTTGCTGTGGGCGGTGGTGGGCGCGATAACCTTCCTTATACTGGTGGGTTATCTGGTGCTGATGGCCGATGCGATATGGGTTATCTATCGCATCGTCAAGGGCTGGCTGAATTTGAATGACGGCAAGCCCATGTATTAAATTCATCTGCTTTTCCAGGTTTTCGCCCAAGCGTAGGGTGCGCCGTGCGCACCATCCGTGTGGTGCGTGAGACGCACCCTACTTACAGAAACCGCCCCGCGCTGGCCGTGGCCGCCGTAATCACTCCCAATATCAAATTGATTCCCACCAGGCGCCTGATCTGATTGAGCTGCTTGCCCGCTGCGGGCAGATCGGCCGCCGCCAACGCCTTATTCAATCTCCGGTAAGGGGCGAAGAAGATGTGCAGGAATAGCAGGATCATTACGATTCCCAGGGTCAGCATGAGATGCACATGCCCGCCGGTATTTTTCATGCCGCCGAACTCCATGAAGATCATCCACAGTCCTGTGGCTGGCAAGATCACGATTGCCGCCCATACCCAGCGAAAAAAACGCGCTAATGTTTGCGACCAGAGCGGCAAGCGTTGTGGAGGTTCGAGCAGTGTCGCGGCGACGGGACGCAGCACCATATAGGCGAAGAACATACCGCCGACCCAGGCGATGGCGGCGAGCAGGTGGAGTGGCAGGGCGATAGGCATATTATTTTTCCTTCGGGCGGACGCCGTTTTGGCGTGAAAAAATCTGTCAATCAGGTAAAATAAAACGTTTGTTTGCAGGAAAAGCCGCAGGCCGGTTGTCCTGCGTCGTTTTTTTGTTCAACGAGGTTATGTCTATGGCAGATTATAAGATAGCTCCTTCCATCTTGTCGGCGAATTTCGCGCGGCTGGGGGAGGAAGTCAAGAATGTCCTGGCGGCGGGCGCGGACATCGTTCATTTCGATGTAATGGATAACCACTACGTGCCGAACCTGACCATCGGTCCCCTGGTGTGCGAGGCCCTGCGCAAGCATGGAATTACCGCGCCGATCGATGTGCATCTGATGGTGAAGCCGGTGGACCGCATTATCCCCGATTTCGCCAAGGCCGGCGCCAGCTATATCACCTTTCACCCTGAGGCCAGCGAGCATGTCGACCGTTCGTTGGCGTTGATCCGTGATAACGGCTGCAAATCCGGTCTGGTATTTAATCCTGCCACGCCGCTGGATTATCTGAAATATGTGATGGACAAGGTGGACATGGTGCTGCTGATGTCAGTCAATCCCGGTTTTGGCGGCCAGAAATTCATCCCCGCGACGCTGAACAAGCTGCGCGAGGCGCGCAAGATGATCGGCGAGAGCGGCTACGACATCCGGTTGGAAATCGACGGCGGCGTCAATGTCAACAACATCCGCGAGATTGCCGAGGCGGGTGCGGATACCTTCGTTGCAGGCTCTGCCATCTTCGGCGCCGGCAAGGACGGCGATCCTCACCGTTACGATTCCGTGGTTGCCGCCATGCGCGCCGAGCTGGCGAAAGCCGGTAAATAACGTCCTTGCGATAAAGTGGTTGATGTGATGATCAAAAAACCGGAGATGGTCCTTGTCGATCTGGACGGTACGCTGGTGGACAGCGTGCCGGACCTGGCGTTTTGCGTGGATGCGATGATGGATCGTCTCACGATGCCGCAGCGCGGCGAGGGGCAAGTGCGCAAGTGGGTGGGTAATGGCGTGGAACGCCTGGTACGGCGTGCGTTGATCAATCAGCTCAATGGCGAGCCGGATGAGGCGCTGTATCAGAAGGCCCTGCCGATCTTCATGGAGCTCTATGCCGACAATACCAGCAAGCGCAGTCATCTCTATCCCGGTGTGCGGGAAGGGCTCGATTATCTGAAGGGGGCGGGTTACAAGCTGGGCTGTGTCACCAACAAGGCTGCCGCATTCACCGAGCCCTTGCTCAAGGATATGGGGATCCGTGATTATTTTGAGATCGTGGTGAGTGGTGATACCGTGGCGAAGAAAAAGCCCGATCCCATGCCGTTGCTGCACGCCGCTACTTTCTTCGGCGTCGAGCCTCGCCATGCCCTGATGGTGGGTGACTCGATGAGCGACGTGAAAGCCGCTCGTGCGGCGGGATTCCAGATCGTTTGCCTGACTTATGGTTATAACCACGGCGTCGATATTCGTGATTCGAACCCCGATGCGGTGATCGACTCGATGGCCGAATTGAAAGGTTTGCTGGAGCGGGCCGAGTGAAGAAAAGTCAACGCAAAGACGGCAAGGTGCATAGTGTGCTCGAGCGTAACCGCAACGCCTGGCGATGGTGATGCCGCTTGTCGCCGGTTGTTTTTTGCATCTTTGACTCTTTGTGTTGGACTTTAAAATCATGCTGCACAATGAATTCCAAAAGCTCGCCGCCGAAGGCTACAACCGCATCCCCTTGATGCGCGAGGTGCTGGCGGATCTCGAAACGCCGCTCAGTGCCTATCTGAAACTGGCCAACGGCCCGTATTCCTATTTGTTCGAATCGGTGCAGGGCGGCGAGAAATGGGGGCGGTATTCCATCATCGGGTTGCCGTGCCGCACGGTGGTGCGGGTGACGGGGCATGACATTGTGGTGGAGAAGGACGGCGAGGTGATCGAGACCGCCGTCGCAGCCGATCCGCTGGGATGGATAGAGGATTTCCGCGCCCGCTACAAAGTGCCGGAGGTGGCTGGCCTGCCGCGCTTTACCGGCGGCATGGTGGGCTATTTCGGTTATGACACGGTGCGCTATGTCGAGTCGCGCCTGTCCGGGAAGATGAAGCCCGATCCGCTCGGCACGCCGGATATGCTGCTGATGGTGTCCGATGAGGTGCTGGTATTCGACAACCTGCGCGGCAAGTTGTACGTGGTGATCCACGTTAACCCGGTCGTTGACCAGGCGTGGGACAAGGCGCAGCAGCGCCTCGATACCCTGGTGCAACGCTTGCGCGAAGCGGCGCCGCGTTATCATGCCTTGGCGCGCGCGCAACGGGTGTGTGAGGAGGATTTCGTCTCGGGCTTCACTCGGCAGGGTTTCGAGTCCGCCGTGGAGCGTATCAAGCAATACATCCTGGAAGGCGACGTGATGCAGGTGGTGCTGTCGCAGCGCCTGTCCGTTCCCTATCAGGCGCCGCCACTCGATTTGTATCGCGCCCTGCGCAGCCTCAATCCCTCACCCTACATGTTCTACATGGATCTGTGCGGGTTTCATGTCGTCGGTTCTTCGCCGGAGATCCTGGTGCGCCTGGAAGATGGCCTGATCACGGTGCGGCCGATCGCGGGCACGCGGCCGCGCGGCGCGACCGAGGCCCAGGATCGCGCGCTGGAACAGGATCTGCTGGCCGATCCCAAGGAGCGCGCCGAACACCTGATGCTCATCGACCTGGGGCGTAACGATGTCGGGCGGGTCAGCGAAACCGGCAGCGTCAACGTCACTGAGAAGATGGTGATCGAGCGCTATTCCCATGTGATGCACATCGTTTCCAACGTGACCGGACATCTCAAGCCCGGCATGACCGCCATCGACGTGCTGCGCGCCACGTTTCCCGCCGGTACGGTGAGCGGCGCGCCCAAAGTGCGGGCGATGGAAGTCATCGACGAACTGGAGCCGGTCAAGCGCGGCATCTATGCCGGTGCGGTGGGCTACATCGGCTGGAACGGCAACATGGACACCGCCATCGCCATCCGCACCGCCGTCATCAAGGACGGCACGTTGCACATCCAGGCCGGCGCCGGCATCGTCGCCGACTCTGTGCCAGCATTGGAATGGGAAGAAACCATGAACAAGGGCCGCGCCATTTTCCGCGCGGTGGCCATGGCGGAAGCGGGGCTGGATGGGGCGCATCGATGAGGTAAATGTAAGAACCCGTTTACGCCCTTGCTGAAGGACGCATCGCGGCGTTGGAAATGTGCTCAAAATGCTCATGTACTACGTGTACACTCCAACTTTTCGCCCATTTCCGTCTTGCCCTCGCGTCTTGATCGAATTTTTAGAAGCGCCCTTCACATTGCCAACGCGGCAAACATGATAAAATACGCGTCATTACACCGTTTTTAAATTTACCCGCCCATACTCATGAAACACCACGACACCTTCGACATTATCGTCGTCGGCGGCGGTCATGCCGGCACCGAAGCGGCGCTTGCCAGCGCGCGCATGGGCTGCCGCACGCTGCTGCTCACCCACAACATCGAGACGCTGGGACAGATGAGTTGCAATCCGGCGATCGGCGGCATCGGCAAGGGACATCTGGTGAAGGAGATCGATGCGCTGGGCGGGCTGATGGCGTGTGCGGCGGATCGTGCTGGCATCCAGTTCCGCGTGCTCAATGCCAGCAAGGGTCCGGCGGTGCGCGCCACGCGCGCCCAGGTGGATCGTGTGCTGTACCGGCAGGTAGTGCGCACGGCGCTGGAAAACCAGCCGAATCTCGCGTTGTTCCAGCAGGCGGCTGTCGACTTGGAGCTCGAAGGCGATCGCGTCACCGGCGTGGTGACGCAAATGGGGTTGCGCTTCGCGGCGCGTGCCGTGGTGCTGACGGCGGGCACGTTTCTCGCTGGACGGATTCACATCGGCCTGTCGAGCTACGAAGGCGGTCGCGCCGGCGACCCGCCCGCTAATGCGCTGGCGCAAAGGCTGCGCGAGTTGCCGCTGCGCATCGACCGGCTCAAGACCGGTACCCCGCCGCGCATCGACGGACGCAGTATCGACTACAGCAAGCTCACGGTGCAGCCTGGCGATGATCCGGCACCGGTATTTTCCTATCTGGGATCGCCCGCCGAACATCCGCGCCAGGCGCCATGCTACATCACCGCCACCAACGAGCGCACCCACGACATCATCCGCGGCGGGCTGGATCGCTCGCCGATGTATGCTGGCGTCATCGAGGGTGTCGGCCCGCGCTACTGCCCGTCGGTGGAAGACAAGGTGGTTCGCTTTGCCGGCAAATCCTCGCATCAGATTTTCGTCGAGCCCGAAGGATTGACCACTCACGAAGTCTATCCCAACGGCATTTCCACCAGCCTACCGTTCGACGTGCAATATGAATTGGTGCGCTCGATTCGCGGCCTCGAAAACGCTCACATAACCCGGCCGGGTTATGCCATCGAATATGATTTCTTCGACCCGCGCGATCTCAAGCCGTCGCTGGAGACCAGATACATCGGGGGCCTGTTCTTCGCCGGTCAGATCAATGGCACCACCGGCTACGAGGAAGCGGCGGCACAGGGCCTGATCGCCGGACTCAACGCCGCGCGGCAGGTTAAGGAGCTCGAATCCTGGAGCCCGCGCCGCGACGAGGCGTACATCGGCGTGCTGATCGACGACCTCATCACGCGCGGCACCAGCGAGCCCTACCGCATGTTCACCAGCCGCGCCGAATACCGGCTGCTGCTGCGCGAAGACAATGCCGACCTGCGCCTCACGCCCAAGGGACGCGAGTTGGGGCTGGTGGACGATGTCCGCTTCCGCGCCTTCGAGGAAAAACGGCAGGCCATCGAGCATGAGGCGCAACGCCTGCAAACAACCTGGGTACGCCCGGTGACCCTGCCCGAAGAGGACGCACAGCGCGTGCTGGGCGGACCGGTCAGCCGCGAATACCGGCTGATGGATCTGCTGCGCCGCCCCGAGGTGAACTATGCTTCGCTGATGACCCTGCCCGGTGCCGGGCCGTCCGTCAGTGACGGCAAAGTGGCTGAGCAGGTGGAGATCCAGGCCAAGTATTCCGGCTACATTGATCGCCAGCATGACGAAATCGAGCGCCATCGTCGTCACGAAGAGACGCTTCTTCCCGAAGATTTCGATTATGATAAAGTGCGCGGGTTATCCAACGAGGTACGCCAGAAATTCAACGCACAGCGTCCGGTCACCCTCGGCCAGGCGGCGCGCATTCCCGGCGTGACGCCGGCGGCGGTATCGCTGCTGCTGGTGCATCTCAAGAAGCGGCTCGCGGTAGGATAGAACCATAGTAACTGAAGGAGCACGTCATGCTACGCTACATCCTTGCCATTGCCCTGTTGGCTGTCACCACCAGCACCATGGCCGACACACTAGATGTCAACCTCGGCGAAAAAGCCGCTCAGTTCAAATACGGCATGCCCATGGGACGTGACGCACTGGGGAAATCCGAGTTCAACGCGGGCTTGCTTTACCGCGAAGGCGGCGACGGCATGGTCGATGCGGGCATTCTCGTTACGAACGAAGTGGGCGCCGGTGCTCCCGGATTGACTGCCGGTGTTGGTATCAAGGGCTTGCTTGCCTCCGCCCGCAACCAGGAAGGCGGGGCGCTGGCGCTGGGCGGATTCGCGCGTTACTCGCCACCTGCGGCACGGCGCTTCGGCATCGTCGGGCAGATTTACTACGCCCCGAACATCGTTTCTTTCGGTGACCTGGACCGCTTCATCGAAACAACCGCCCGTCTGGAATACGAGATCCTACCGCAAGCCACCGCCTATGCGGGCTATCGCAAAGTCAGGCTGGGGCTCGACAGGGCCCGCGACGCCACGCTTGACGAGGGGATGCATGTAGGCGTAAGGCTGATGTTCTGATCCACCACAAGCGCGCTGAAAACCTGTTGACGATCTCGCTGAAAGGCGCATCGCAGCGTTGAAAATGTCCTTAAAATGCTCGGATACTTCGTGTATGTTCCGCTTTTTCGGCCATTTTCGCCTTGTGCTGGGAACCCTTCGCTTCGCTCTTCCCTTGATCGGAATCGTAAACAGGTTTTGAGGGAACAGTCCGATGATCATCCCCGCCCTGCCAGCTCCCCCCGCCGCCAGCGTATTGCCGCGACGCGCGGAGGTTGGCTTGCGGCAGCTCGGCAAGATCGGACCAGTGAACTCCGTAAGCCAGCAGTCGCGCCACGCCGGGCAGCCGCCGGTTGAACATGTCATGGAAGGGGACGTGCTTGGAAATCCCTCAAGTTTCTCCGAAACCAGCCGCTATAGTAACGAATATGCCTGGCGAGCGAGCGGCAACGTTAGTCATGCGCAACGCGCCATTGCCGAATACCGGTTTCTCTCCATTATGGAGCGGGATCGCACCGGGGCATATCGATGGATTGACGATTATGCGTAACAACTTCATGAAAGCGAGGAAGGCATGAAAAAAAGTGGACGTTTGTTGGCTACATTGATGATGTTGCCCGGGAGTTCGGCATTCGCTCTGGGGCCGGTGGATCTTGATGTCGAGTTGGCGGGCTGGAAATCCAGCGTTTCAGGAATGACCAATACCAACGCTGCCCCGGACATCGACCTCAAGAACGACCTGGGCTTGAGCGACAAGAACATGGCCTTTGCCCGTGGCAGGCTGCATGTGGCGATGCTCGGCAATGTCTATGTTGGCTATACGCCGATCAAGTACGATGCCACCACCACCCTCGGCAAGGGTATCACCTACGACAACAAGATATTCACGCCGGGCACGTCCTTGCAAACGGACGTGGAACTGAAAACCTATGACCTGGGCTGGACGTTTTCGCTGTTCGATGCCGAAGTGATCGAAACCGAGCTGGGTGCAAACTTGAAATATGTCGATGGCTCGATAGCGCTCAAGAGCGCTGGCCAAACCGCCAGCGCGACGTTTTCGGCCCCCGTCCCGATGCTCAAGGCGGTGGTACGCGCCAATGTGCCGTTCGTGAAGGCCGAAGTCGACGCCATGGGCATCGCTTATCAGGGAAACCACGTTTATGATGTCACTGCCCAGGTGAAATTCAGCCCGGTGCCGGTGTTTTACGTGGCAGGCGGATACCGCCATATCGAACTGGAGGTGAAAGACGGCTCCGATAAGGCGACGGCCAAGAACAGCGGACCGTTTTTGGGCATCGGAGCGAATTTCTGATTTTCCGGGAGTTTCATAACCGCTATTACTGAGTGAGGGATCTCCTGGGCATGCCAGCCATGCCCAGGACCGGTCTCAATCAAACTGGCGCATCACCCAAGGGTGCACCAGGAAGGCGACGAGCAGCGCCAGCATGTAATCGCGATACACGGAAAACGATCCCAGACCATCGGCCGGGCCGGCAATCAGCATCGCACCTGCAATCGCAGCAAAGATAACTTTAAACATATCGGTCTCCTTAAAATCCGGTGGTGAAGGGGTTAAAGCGTTTTACCTCTGGAGTGTATGATGCCAACATCCGACAGCAAGTGCTGTGCAGGACATATCACATTGATTGTGACCCGTGACGCAAAACGGCAAAAATTGCCCTTGCCGGGCAGGATTTTCACTTAAACCCTCGTTCCGTTTCGCTCATGCCCAACCCTCTCCACGTCGTCGCTGCCGCGATCTTCAATCCATCCGGTGATGTATTGATCGCTCTGCGTCATCCCGATGCACACCAGGGCGGGCTGTGGGAATTCCCGGGCGGCAAGATCGAAACCGGGGAGGATATTCGGCATGCTCTGAAGCGTGAGCTGCACGAGGAACTGGGGATCAACGTCACGCAGGCGCGGCCATTGATCCGCATCCACCATAACTACCCGGACAAATCGGTGCTGCTTGAAGTGTGGCGCGTCGACGCCTTCGACGGCGAACCCCATGGCCGTGAGGGCCAACCGATTGCGTGGGTGTCGCCGCAACATCTGCCGGAGCGCGCCTTTCCGCAAGCGAACCAGCCCATCATCACCGCCGTGCGCCTGCCTCCGCTTTATCTCATCACGCCGGAGACGGGCAGGGATTGGGATATCTTTCTGCGCGCGCTGGATCGCTCCCTCGGTAATGGGATAACGCTGGTGCAATTACGCGCCAAAACGCTGAGCGCTTCGCGCTACAAGCAACTGGCAAAAGAAGCACTCCCGCTATGCCGCGCGCGTCAAGCCCAGCTCCTGCTGAACGCACCGCCGGAATGGGTGGAGGAAGTGGGCGCGGACGGTGTGCATCTCAACAGCATGCGCCTCATGGCGCTGGAATCACGCCCTCTCCCCGCCGGACGATGGGTCGCCGCCTCCTGCCACAACACCAGCGAAATCGCCCACGCCTGCCGCATCGGCATTGATTTCGCAGTGGCCGCGCCTGTGCTGGAAACCACCAGCCATCCGGGCGCACCGGCGCTAGGGTGGGAAGGACTGCGCGCACTGACAGAACAGGCCATCCTCCCCGTCTATGCCCTCGGCGGCATGACGCCGCGACATCTGCCGCAGGCCTGGGCACAGGGGGCGCAGGGAATCGCGGCTATCGGGTCATTGTGGCGGGGGGAAGGTTATCAAGGGCGCCTTTGAAAATTCGTCTGCTTCTCCGGCTTTCATCCCAAGGGTAGGGTGAGGTGCGCCGCGCGCATCATCCGTGTGGTGTGGGAGACGCACCCTACGGAACCGTAGTTTCGTGCGCCACGATTTATATCGTTGTGTATAAAATTACAGGGTTATTCTGCGTCTCTGTCCTCACTTTGCTTTTCTTCTGAAGGTACGCGGTAAGACTCCGCCGCCCACTCGCCCAGGTCGATCAGCCGGCAGCGTTCGCTGCAAAACGGCCGCCAGCGTTGTTCGGGAGTCCACTCCACCGGCTTACCGCAGGTGGGGCAGGTGACGATGAGCTTTTTCATGGTGTAGCCTACTTCGCCTCGGTAGCGCGAGGAGCACCAATAAGTGCGCGTAGTTCGTCGCCTTCGACGGTTTCCTTTTCCAGCAGAATGCGAGTGAGGGTTTCGAGGATGTCGCGCCGCGTGGAGAGGATTTTCTCTGCCCGTTGGTGAGCCTTGTTGATCAAGGCGCGCACTTCACAGTCGATCTCGCGCGCGGTCTCTTCGCTGAGCTCGGCGCGGGGAGCGGCCATGCCGGGTTCGAGGAACAGGGGACGGCGGCCGGGTTCGTAGGTCATGGGGCCGAGTTTTTCACTCATGCCGTAGGCGGTCACCATGCTGCGCGCCATGTCGGTGGCTTTGGCGAGATCGTCTTGCGCGCCGGTGGAAACTTCGTTGAACACCAGCTCCTCGGCTGTGCGGCCGCCGAGCAGCACGGTGAGGCGGTCGAGCAGTTCGGCGCGGGTCATGAGATAACGATCCTGGGTGGGTAGTTGCAGGGTATAGCCCAAGGCGGCGATACCGCGCGGGATGATGGAGATGCGATACACGCGGTCGGCATGGGGCAGGGATTCGGCCACCAGGGCGTGACCCGATTCGTGGTAGGCGACGATTTCCTGTTCGTGCTTGTTCATCACGCGGCGCTTTTTCTCCAGGCCGGCGATGATGCGGTTGATGGCCTCTTCGAAATCGTTCATGTCCACAGCGTCCTTGCCACGGCGCGCGGCGAGCAGCGCGGCCTCGTTGACGATGTTGGCGAGATCGGCGCCGGCGAAACCGGGCGTGCGGGCGGCCAGCAGCTTGAGGTCGGCGTCTGCGGCGAGTTTGATGTTCTTGCAGTGCACGCGCAGGATGTCCTCGCGGCCGCGGATGTCGGGGCGATCCACGAGAATGTGGCGGTCGAAACGGCCGGGCCGCAGCAGGGCGGGATCGAGAATCTCGGGAGGGTTGGTGGCGGCCATGATGATCACTCCCTTGCGGGTGTCGAAGCCGTCCATTTCCACCAGCAGTTGTTGCAAGGTGTGTTCACGCTCTTCGTGACCGCCCGCCACCGGCGAGACGCTGCGCACCTTGCCCATGGCATCCAGTTCGTCAATGAAAATGATGCAGGGCGCCTGGGCCTGGGCTTGGGCAAACAGGTCGCGTACCCGTGCCGCGCCCACGCCGACGAACATCTCGACGAACTCCGAACCGCTCATGCTGAAGAACGGTACCTTGGCCTCGCCGGCAACGGCCTTGGCGAGCATGGTCTTGCCGGTGCCGGGCGGGCCGACCAGCAGCACGCCCTTGGGGATCTTGCCGCCGAGGCGACGGTATTTTTCGGGCTCGCGCAGAAAGTCGATGATCTCGCGCAGCTCCTCTTTGGCTTCATCCACCCCGGCCACATCGTCGAAAGTCACGCCGGTCTGCTTCTCCATGTAGACCTTGGCCTTGCTGCGGCCGATGGCCATCAGCCCGCCACCCGTCGCACCGCCGCCGGCGCGGCCGATGATGGCGCGCCAGATGAAATACAGCACCAAGAGAGGTAGCACCCAGGAGAGAATGAAGTAGAGCCACGGGTTTGCCGTTTCGCCCGTGTAGCGGATGCCCTTGGCATCCAGTTCCTTGATGAGATCGGGATCCTCGACCTTCACCGCTTCGTAGGTCAACCGCCCTTCGCCTTCCTTGGCCTTGGTGATGCCACGTACCTTTTCCGGTGCGATCACCACTTCTTCGAGCGCGCCCTGCTGCACCATGCCCTTGAAGTCGCTGTAAGGGATGGCCTTCACGTAGCCAGGGGCGATGATATAGCTGCCGATGACCCACAGCAGGATCACCATCGCCAGCATCAACCAAGGGAGCTGGCGGAACTGCTCTCCACCGAAGGGCGGTGCCGGGGTTTTTTCTTTCTCTGGAGGCATGACGGGATGCTCCTTGTCGTCACCTCAGAAACTTTTCAAATCAATCACTCAGATAATACAGCACGCCAATTCAAATTCAATGTCTTCCATTGCCTGCGCCGGACGTTCCTCCATCCGCAGCTCCATGAAGCGCACGGTAAAGCGATGCTTGCCGCCGCTGATTTCGGCGAAATAGGGAACGTCCGACGGCACGGTGACGCGCACCAGATGACAGGGAGGCGCCGGCTCGAGGGCCTTCTGGAAAAAACCGGCCTCGGCGATTTCCTTCACCGGTTGGGCGCTGTCACGGATCAACCGTAGCACGAGCTTGATGGAGTGCTCGATAACGGCAAAGGTCTTGAGCCATCGATCCAGTTGCTTCCGGCGCAACTCGACGGGCTGTTGCAACCAGAAATGATAACCGGGCAGATCAAAGTCGCATGTGCCTCCGGGGATGCTGCTACGCTGCCGGATGGCGTTGAGAAATTCGTTCTGGCGCAATTCCTGGCCAACCTGACCCTTTGCGGAGTGTAATTGGTCTATCAACGTGTCCATTTCGGAAAGCAGGACGTTCAATCGCTGGTGGTCGACGCCGGGATTCCGTTCCAGTCGCTCGAGTACCGAAATCTGCCGTTCGAGCTCCTTCATGGCCTCGGTCTTGAGGTCGGCGCGGTTGAAGATGCTCAGAATCTCCAGAATGCTGGCAAGCGCGGCACGGCTATCCCATACGGAGTTTCCGGCCAGGTAGGCGTGGGCTTGCTGAAACAGAAATTCGAGCCGCAAAAAGGTGCGTACCCGCTCGCTCAGCGGCTGCTCGTATGTGATTTTTTTTTGCACGAGATGTACCGGCGTTCCCAAAAGCAATAATCGCTTAATTAAGCATACAGTTTAAAGGATTACAATGAACATGGCGCAAAAATATCGGGATTCGCACGATAAAATTTGTTGCCGGGGAGAGACAAGCAGATTGTTTTTAGCGCCCATTCGCTACCGCCCTTTTTAACGCTTCCCGCGTCGCAAACGGGGCGCCGCACGACAGCCCTTCACAGACATACGCGACCACCCCCGATGCGGAACCGCGTTGTGCCAGCACGCCCGGCAAATCGGCAGCCTCGGCGGGAATGGCCAGGGTGATGCGGCGCGGCGCGTAATCGTTGCCGCACAACGCCTGCCAGGCGGGCAGATCGGCGGATGGGCCGCGCAGAATGATGGTCTGCGGCGGATAAAGGTATTCCTCCAGCGCCAGCAGCAGGGCATTGTGCGCGTAGGGTATCCGCGTCACGGCCGGCCAGGCGGCCGTGAGGGTACGCGCGGCGGCATCGAGGTAGCGCGGTTCGCCCAGCAGATGGCCGAGGCGCCCCAGCACATGAGCGGCGATGCCGTTACCCGCCGGCAACGCGTCGTCGCCCAGCGGCTTGGGACGGTGGATGAGCCGCTCGTGGTCGTCGGCGGTGAAGAAAAAGCCGCCGCGCTCCTTGTCTTCGAAATGCGTCAGCACGGCTTCGGCCAGCGCCACGGCGAATGACAGATCGCCATCGCGCCAGCGCGCCTGGAGCAGTTCGAGGATGCCGTCGATGAGAAACACGTAGTCATCGAGATAGGCGGCGAGTGCGCTACGGCCATCCTTGTGGCTGGCGAGCAAACGGCCGTCGCGCCACAGATGGGCGCGAATGAAATCCAGCGCCCGCTGCGCCGAAGCGAGGCATTCGGGCCGCCCGAGGTGGCGGCCCGCCGTGGTCATGCCCTTGATCATCAGGCCGTTCCAGGCGGTGAGGATTTTTTCATCGCGGCCGGGACGAATGCGCTGCTCGCGCGCCACGAACAACTTGGCACGCGCGGCATCGAGCAGGGTATTGATCCGCATCTCGCTCATCGAAAACTCGCTGGACAACGCGGCGATGCCCTGCTGCACATGCAAATGCCACTGCCCCTCGAAGTTGGCGGGCTGGTCGAGACCATAACGGCGG
>SBBG01000128.1 GCA_005240065.1 Gammaproteobacteria bacterium
CGTCGGACACGGCCCGCACCGCCTCGTCCTGACCGATCACGCGCTGGTGCAGTGCCTCTTCCATGCGCAGCAGCTTTTCGCGCTCGCCTTCCAGCATCTTCGATACCGGGATGCCGGTCCATTTCGACACCACCTCGGCGATTTCTTCCTCGGTGACTCTGTTGCGCAACAATTTCATCTCGTGCATCTCGGCCTGCGCCGCCATGTCGAGCTGCCGCTCCAGCTCGGGGATGCGACCGTATTGCAGCTCCGACATGCGCGCCAGATCACCGGCGCGCCGCGCCGTTTCCAGTTCGAGGCGCGCCTGTTCCAGGGCTTCCTTGATGTGCTGGGTGCCCTGCAGGGCGGCTTTTTCCGCTTTCCAGATCTCTTCCAGTTCGCTGTATTCGCGTTCCACCTTGTCGATTTCACCTTGCAGCACGTCCAGGCGTTTCTTCGACGCCTCGTCGGTCTCCTTCTTGAGCGCCTCGCGTTCGATCTTGAGTTGGATCAGGCGGCGCTCAAGTTTGTCCATCTCCTCAGGCTTGGAGTCGATCTCCATGCGGATGCGGCTGGCGGCCTCGTCGATCAGGTCGATGGCCTTGTCCGGCAGCTTGCGATCGGTGATGTAGCGGTGCGACAGAGTGGCGGCGGCGACGATCGCCGGATCGGTGATTTCGACGCCGTGATGCACCTCGTATTTTTCCTTCAGGCCGCGCAGGATGGCGATGGTGTCTTCCCGTGAGGGCTCGTCCACCAGCACCTTCTGGAAGCGGCGTTCCAGGGCGGCGTCTTTCTCGATGTATTCGCGGTATTCGTCGAGCGTGGTCGCGCCGATGCAGTGCAGCTCACCGCGCGCGAGGGCGGGCTTGAGCATATTGCCGGCATCCATCGCGCCCTCGGCCTTGCCGGCACCGACCATGGTATGCAGCTCGTCGATGAACAGGATGACGCGCCCTTCCTGTTTGGCGATATCGTTGAGCACGGCCTTGAGGCGTTCCTCGAACTCGCCGCGGAATTTGGCGCCGGCGATCAGTGCTCCCATGTCCAGGGATAGCAGGCGCTTGTTCTTCAAGCCTTCCGGCACCTCGCCATTGACGATGCGTTGTGCCAGACCCTCGACGATGGCGGTCTTGCCCACGCCCGGTTCGCCGATCAGCACCGGGTTGTTCTTGGTGCGGCGTTGCAGCACCTGGATGGTGCGGCGAATCTCGTCGTCGCGTCCGATCACCGGATCGAGTTTACCCTGTTCGGCGCGCTCGGTGAAATCGATGGTGTATTTCTGCAAAGCCTGGCGCTGGTCTTCGGCGCCGAGGTCGTTCACCTTCTGGCCGCCGCGCATCTTCTCGATGGCCTGTTCGAGGGACCCCTTGGCCGCGCCCGCCTTGCGCAGCAGCTCGCCCAGCACGCCCTTGTCCTCCAGGGCGGCCAGCACGAACAGTTCGCTGGAAATGAATTTGTCCTTGCGCTGCTGGGCCAGTTTGTCCGTGATGTTGAGCAGCCGGGCGAGATCGTTGGAGATGTGCACCTCGCCCGCCGCGCCTTCCACCCTGGACAGGCGATCCAGCGCCTCGCCGAGCCGCGAGCGTAGCGTGTTGACATTGACATCGCCCTGGGTCAGCAGGGAGCGCACCGTACCCCCCTCTTGATCGAGCAGGGCCGTCATCACATGCACCGGCTCGATAAACTGGTGGTCGCGGCCGACCGCCAGACTCTGGGCGTCGGCCAGCGCCATCTGGAACTTGCTGGTCAATTTGTCCATTCGCATGGGTTAACCTCTTGGTTTTTGGAGAATGTTGGAGATTAGATGGGGATGGGGGGAGGGGGATTCAAGAGGAAATAGGCGGATACGGATGCAGCACATCCATCGGCACGCTATGCCCCGCGCTCTGCACGATGCGCGCATGGCAGCGGCGGAATTCGCGGGCGTTGGGCAGGCCGCAGGCGTGAGCGAGTTTGTCGATCTCGATGTTTATCCAGCGCGCGTAATTGGCCACGCGCATGGCTTTGTCCTCCACCACCAGGCCGCGTTGCAGCTTGGGGTTGTGGGTGGTGATGCCGGTGGGGCAGGTGTTCTGGTGGCATTGCAGCGACTGGATGCAACCCAGTGCGAACATGAAGCCGCGCGCCGTTACGGTGAAATCCGCGCCCAGGCACAGCGCCCAGGCGATGCGCGCCGAGGTGACCAGCTTGCCCGAGGCGATGATGCGGACGCGCTCGCGCAGGCCGGCTTCGATCAGGGTATCGACCAGCATCGGCAGCGCCTCGTTGAGCGGCAGGCCGACGTGATCGGCCAGCACCTGCGGCGCCGCGCCCGAGCCGCCGTCGCCGCCGTCGAGGGTGATGAAATCCGGGGCGCTGTCCGCGCCGCGACGCAGGATGGCCTCGCACAGGCTGACAATGGCGGCTTCCGAGCCGAGCACGGTCTTGATGCCTGTGGGCAGTCCGGTCACGTCGCGCACGCGGGCGATCATGTCCAGCAGATCGTCGTCGTTGGCGATGTCGCGGTGACGATTCGGGCTGTCGGAGGGCTGCCCCATCGGGATGCCGCGGATGCGGGCGATTTCTTCGGTGACCTTGACAGCTGGCAGTACCCCGCCGCGCCCCGGTTTGGCGCCCTGGGCCAGCTTGATCTCGAAGGCGCGCACATGCTGCGCCACCTCGCGCAGACGGGCGTCGCTCAGATTGCCTTCATGATCGCGCACACCGTATTTGGCGGTGCCGATTTGAAAAACGATGTCGCAGCCGCCTTCCAGGTGGTAAGGGGCAAGCCCGCCTTCTCCGGTGTTCATCCACACCCCGGCCTCGCGCGCCCCTCGCGACAGGGCGCTTACCGCCGGGGCTGATACCGCGCCGTAGCTCATGCCGGAGATATTGGCGATTTTCGCGGCGACGAAAGGCTTGTTTGTTTGCGGGCCAATCGTCAGCGGCGGGGCGGGTTGACGCTCTTCTTCGAGCACGGCATAGGGGGCGTTGACGAAGATCAGCGAGCCGGGCTCGCGCAGGTCGTTGGTCGAGCCGAAGCCGACGATGCCACCGAGGTTTTTCGAGGTGCGATAGATCCAGGCGCGCGTGGCGCGGTTGAAGGGTAGCTCCTGGCGATCGTGGGCGAAGAAATACTGGCGGAAATACTCACCCTGCCGCTCCAGGAAATAGCGCATCCGGCCAAGCACCGGGAAATTGCGCCGCACCGCGTGTTCCTTCTGCAAGATATCCTGAATGAACATCAGGAACAGTGCCAGCATAACGATGCCCGCCATCCAGCCCATGACGACGACGAGCCAGTTCATCATGTCAGCCGCGTTCATAGAGGGATATCTCCGTCGGATTTCATCCAAGGATAGCGGCACCGAGGCGGCAGTTTTTCAGTAGCAGGGGGAGAGAATCTACTCCCACATCGCACACATGCCGCGCAGCACCATGTCGGTGAGGCTGACGATGCCGATCACCTGGCCGTTTTCCACCACCGGCCCGCGCGACAGGTGGAAGCGCTCGAACAGCCGGGCGCAGTAGCGGATGTCCATTTCGGGGTGGACGGTGACCACGGGTTTGGACATGATCTCATAGATGTTGACGCGTTCCGGGGCGCGATCCCTGGCCAGCACCTGGCGCGAGATGTCGGAGAGCAGCACCATGCCGTACTCATCGTCTGCGTGTCGCTTGGCGACGACCAATGCCTTGGTTTCGATGTATTTCATCTTGAGCACCGCGTCCTTGACCGTAGCCATGCCATCCACTACATCGAATTCGTGCTTCATGACATCGCGCACGCGGATCAGTTTGCGTTCACTCATATTTCCTCCTCCACGACCCCACTCAATTTGCGTACCTGATGCGATACGCCCACAGCATCTTCCACGTCGATCTGGAAGGCGATGCCGGTGCCGGGACGGCTATCGAATTCGCCTACCTGGGCGATTTTTTCCAGGATCTTGCGGCTCAGGTGTTCTTCCACCAGAAATAGCACCATATCGCGTTGTGTTTCCAGCGTCAGTCCGAGAAACGTCCTGGATTTCTCCAGCCCTTCACCACGCGCATGACTGATCACCGTCGCGCCGGTTGCTCCCGCCTGGCGCGCGGCGTCCATGACCCGCTCGGTCTTGTTGTCCTCTACAAAGGCGATCAGTAGTTTGAAATGCATGTTTATCCTCCTTAATCCAATTTCGCAATAAAAAGCGAAATATCGTAGGGTGCGTTTCACGCACCATTATCAAGTGGTGCGTGAAACGCACCCTGCACAATTTATTATTGTTTTCTCTCAAGAAGAAGGGTTTTCCTTTTCCGCTTTACGCTGCGCCAGCCAATGGCTCAACTGGGCGTAGCCCATTACCGTGATCAGCGGGCACAGCACCGTCAGCGCGATCAGGCCGAAGCCATCGAGCAGCGGGTTGCGTCCCGGGACGGCGTTCGCCAGTCCCAGCCCCAGCGCCGCGACCAGCGGCACGGTCACGGTCGATGTGGTCACGCCACCCGAATCGTAGGCGAGCGGGATGATGGTGCGCGGGGCGAAAGCGGTCTGGATGATGACGATGGTATATCCGGCAACGATGAAATAGTGCAGTGGAATGCCCGTGACGATGCGCAGCGCTCCGAGCGTGATACCGCTGGCGGCGCCTATCGCCACCGCCACGCGCAAGCCACGCACGCCGATCGCGCCGCCCGATACCTCGTGCGCCTTCATCGCCACCGCAAGTACGGCGGGCTCGGCCAGCGAGCAGGAAAAACCGATCGCCGCGGCGAACAGATATACCCAGCGGTAATCCCACCAATGCGCGTCGCGCGCGGTGCCCGAAGCGCCATAGAGGAAGGCCGGGTCAGTCAATTGTTGCGCCATCAGATTGCCGAGCGGAAACAGTGCTTGCCCCAACCCCTCCAGGAATAACGCCAGCCCCACCAGCACATAGGCAAAGCCGATCAGCACCTTTTTCAGATTCGGGATGGAGCGGCGTATCACCAGCCATTGAAAGCCGAACAGGATTGCCGCGATCGGCAGCACGTCCCGGATGGTGTTGATGATGGTGATCAACAGGTGCGATACGGCTTCCATGTCAGATCAGCATCCCATAAATCATGACAAAAATCATCGGCGTCAGCGAGGCAAGGGCGATCAGGCCGAAGCCGTCCACCAGCGGGTTGCGCCCCTTGATACTGGATGCCAGTCCCACGCCCAGTGCCGTCACCAGCGGCACGGTGATGGTGGACGTGGTCACCCCGCCCGAATCATAGGCGATGCCGATGATCTGCGGCGGCGCGAACAGCGTCATCACCATCACTCCCAGGTAGCCGCCGATGATCAGATACTGCACCGGCCAGCCCTTGAGAATACGGAATACTCCCAGCACCAGCGCCACTCCCACCGCCAGGGCCACCGTGATGCGCAGTCCCAAGGCATACGTGGCGCGTGCCTCCGCACCGGCGGCGATCGCCCCGCCTTCCGCCGCAACCCGCGCCGCCTCGCTCGCCACCGCAATCAACGCCGGTTCCGCCACCGTGGTGCCAAAGCCCAGGGCGAAGGCGAACACCAGCAGCCAAACCAGACTGCCCTTGCGCGCAAAGGCGTAGGCCATCGCCTCGCCGATCGGGAACAGCCCCATTTCCAGCCCGCGTACGAACAGCGTCAGACCCAACACCACGAGCACGGCTCCCGCCAGCAGCCCGCCGAGATCGGGGATGGGCTGTCGTAGCACGGCGAGCTGAAAAAAGGCGATCACCAGCACGATCGGCGCCAGATCGCGCAGACTGTTTAATAGCGAGCGATAAAATATAAGGATTTGATTTTTCAAGGGATGGTCTTTTTGTGGACGATTACGGCGTGCCCTTCCTCGTTCTGATTGTACGCAATTCCGATCGACCCCGCCGGATTTGGTTCGGGTTGATTGCGATCAGGCAAAATCGCGCGTTTTTTTTTGTAAATTTTTGCC
>SBBG01000020.1 GCA_005240065.1 Gammaproteobacteria bacterium
CGAGGGGTGAGATCGTTGAATACAGAGCATCTCAGGAGGTCGAAATTTTTCCGTGATCATAAAAATTCCCTGTCCAGAGGTTTTTCTACAGCCTCAACCCTGGCTCAACCTGTCAGGCGACCGTAGACGAGTAGAAAGGCGACGGCAGCTTCGGATAGGCCCGATAAATATGGCGGAATACATCCGCAGCCCGGATATCCACTTCCTCTTCGTCAAATGACGCCACAGACAGCCCCGTCGACTCATCCCAAAGGTAATCCCGAATCAGAACCCGTAGGGCATCACGTGTTGATTCGCGATCTCGCCAATGATCGATATCCCTGATCCTGGATTTCAGCAGCCCGAGTAACTGCACCGCGACCGTCTTGATGCGTTTGATCTCGGCTGCGTTGAGATCCGGCTTTCTCAGCAGGTCGAAGATCGCCAGCGACTCTTCGTCGAGTCCCTCACGCACTGCGCGGTGCTCTTCATCATCGAGTTCCTGAACCAGCTTGAATAAGGACTCGAAGGTCTTCTCAATGGTCACCCTGTCCTTCTCGCGGTTGTACTCGGAAACGATCTGTTCGTAGTGTTGCTGGAAGTCGGTGCGTAGCGGGTTTTGCAGTAAAAGGCGCTGCAAGCGTTGCTCTACGGCCTGACGCAGGTTCTGGACGGTGGTGTTCTTTTTCGGGCTGCGCTCAAATTCTTTGCGTAACCGGTCAAAATCGATCTTGCTGATGCCGTAGATTGCAGATTCCTCTCCCTGCCAATTGGGTTGCACCTCGATCGCCTCGTCCACCACCTGATGCAGTTGCCGGATGATGTCGGTGATATCCGCCTGCTCGCGATCCTGCTGCAGGCTCCTTTACAGGATAAAATTCTCCACCAGATCGAGAAAGTTGCGCTTCTCGCACACCCCCTTGAGCAGCGTCTCCATGTCCACAACTCCCGGCGCCTCTTCGGCCAGACGTTTCCACTCGTTGAAGTGCTCCCAGCGGCTGGTGATCGAACCGATCTTCGCCTGCTCACCGTGGCCGAACATCACGATGGCGTTGTGGTGAAACAGGTGCGGAACGGTGTCACGGTAGTCGGAGAAGTTCTTCTCGAAGGCGGCCTTCAGATTCTTGTGGATGTTCTTGCACTCGATGAACAGCAGCGGCAGTCCGTTGATGAAGCCGATGATGTCCGCCCGCCGTCGATAGAGATCCCCTCGCACCCACAGTTCGCGCACGCAGAGAAAATCGTTATTGTCCGGCGCGTCGAAATCGAACACCCGCAGCCGCTGCCGCACCCGCTCGCCGTTGTCATTGCGAAAGGTAACCTGCACCCCATCGCACATCTGAGCGTATTTTTCGCAGTTGATGGCGGCCAGTGTCTGTGAGGCGATGGTGGCGGTGATTTGCCGCATCGCATCGTCGTAAGCCGCATCGGGTAAATTCGGATTCAGCGCCTCCAGCTTCTTGCGCAGCGTGCGCGTCAGCACCACCTCGCGGTCGGAAGCGCGGCCCAACAGACTACCCGTACCGAAGTCCTCGTTGTTGTAGGCATACACCGACCTCCAGCCGAGCTGCTGCTCAAAATAGTCAGCGGTGGTCCGCTGAACGAGGGTGTCTTCGGTGAAGATCAATCCTTCTCATACGCCAGCGCCAGTGCATCGGCCACTGTTCGCAAGCGCTTATCCCGTGTCCAGAGTCGCGTCCCACCGCCCAATGTTACTGCGGCCAGCAAGTGGGCATCGACATAACCAACACTGCGGCCCATGAGTGCGTGCCGCTCGATGAAAAAAAGCACTTCCTCATCGGTGGCCACTGTCGCCCTGGGTAAATCCTTGAGCAGCGCAAGCACCTCAGTCCGGTTGCGCAGGTTGCCGCATGCCAGCTCGCCGAGTACGAAGGGGTGCATCAGCACCTGGCTGCCGTTCAGCAGCGCCGCCAATTCCGCATCACCAGCGCGCAGGTGATCGACCCAAACCGAGGTATCAACCAGGATCATGCTGGATCGGACTGACGGCGCGGTACCGGCTCCAATTGCGGCTCACTACCGCCGAGACGCGCCAGCCGCCGGGCGCTCTCGCGTTCGATCAGCGCGCGCAGCCCTTCCCGCACCAAAGTAGCCTTTTCGGCCACGCCAGTAATGCGCTGGGCTTCATCCAGCAATTGGTCATCAATATTCAGGGTCGTACGCATGGGGGCACCTCATTCAGCAGTATACACATCAAATAATACATCATTTGATGCTATTTGTCGTGCCCATACCTCCCCATTTTAGTTGGAGGCATGGCCCAACCCCAACCGGCAAAAAGCCCAGGTACAGGCTACCCTCGCACCTCACGGTAGTGGGTTGAGGTACAGGCATCAGTGTAAACAGCATTTCTTGTATTTCTTGCCACTGCCGCAAGGGCAGAGGTCGTTGCGCCCGACGCGCGGAGCGGCATGGCGCACAGGCGCTGAAGCAGACGCATGATCCTTACGGTGCGCCAGCCAGTAGGCATGGGTCTCGCGCACATTGGGTGTGATCGCGTTCCGGATATTGTCAATTTCCTCATCCGTGGACAGATCGTGCGCCCGCCAGCCCGTTTCACTCGTAAACGCTCGTATGGGTGTGAGCAGAATTGTCATCTGTCGACCACCCGCATTCCATAGCTCCGCCACCAGCGCCACACCCCGCATATAGCCCTCGCACCACTCATCGACAATGGTGTAGGTCTTTCCTTCCATCTCGCGCTCCAGAAATATCGGTTCGAAATCCTCCGGTCGTTCCATTAACGTAGCGGCGATATCGTTCATATGCCGTACCATTAACGAAAAGAGACTCTCGAAATCATTCTTGCTCTCCCATGCCGGCTCGAAATCACCCCACACCGCAGGTAGCCAGCGCGAAGGTTGAATAACCTCCGGTCCGCTGACAATGGCGGTGAACAAGCCGTCCAGTTCCGAGACATCCACCACGCCCTCGTCCTTGCCTTCCGTGTCCGCATCATCATCGATACGTGCAAGTAAAAACCGGTCAAGCTGCTCGATTTCTTCGTCGTTTAAAGGGTTGAAGAGGTTCTTCATGGTTTATAGGGTTTGCTTATATCCAACTTCATCTGCCTTCCTTCAAGCCCCAGAAACGGCCAGCAGATTCATCACCAGCCGCACCATCAGGTCCTTGGCCTTCGGGTCACTCTCGGCAATCAGCAACGTCAGCGCCGTGAGGCCGTTTTCATCCAGTGTCAGGCGCATGCCCTCCTGGCGCAGATACAGCA
>SBBG01000216.1 GCA_005240065.1 Gammaproteobacteria bacterium
AACCGGAGGCGGCCACCGCGTTTCTGCGCGGCCATCTGGCGCGCTATCCGACACAACGCCCCGCCTGGGAACGCCTGGCGGGCTTGCAGGAGCGTAGCGGCGATCCACGCGCCGCCATCGAAACCTGGCGTGAGATCTCGCGCCGCTTCGGACTGACGGTGAGCGAGACTCTGCAATTGGCCGCGCTGCTGTGGCGCACCCAACACCCCGGCGAGGCATTGACACTGTTGCGCGACAGCCAGAACAAGGCGGGCGAAAAAGACACGGCTTTCTGGCAACGGATGGGCGAACTGGCCTGGCAGCAGGAAGCGGACGCCGATGCCCTGCATGCCTACCGCATCCTGTGGCGAACCGCGCCCGATGCGCTGGCGGCGGAGCGCTTGATGAATCTGGAGCGCGAGGCGCAGTACACCGGCGAAGCACTGACCGTGGCGAGCAGCGCATGGCAGCGCTTCCGCCAGCCGCGATTTTTGCTGTTCGCCCTCGATATGGCGAATCAGGATCACCGTCAGGACAAGCTGACGGAACTGTTCAAACTGGCGGAGCAATCGCAAGACGTCTTCGCCTCGTCGGAGAATTACTGGCTGTTGCGCGCCCAGTTCGCCGCCGATCAAAAGCGATACGATGAGACCGCCTCGGCCTGGCGGCAGGTGTTGCGGCTGAACCCTCAATCCAGCCAGGCGCGCGCGGGCCTGCTCTGGCTGTTCATCGACCACGACAAACCCGGTGAACTCGGCCGCGCGCTGGCGCATTGGCAAAACGACGCCGCGAAGGACGAATCGCTGTGGCCGGCCTATGCGGCGGGTTTGCACAAACTTGGCAGACTGAACGAGGCGCTGCCGTGGTATGCGCGCCAAGCGCGCGCCCATCCGCAAGACAAGGCCTGGCTGCGCAGCTATGCCGATGCCCTGGAGCAAGCAGGTCAGGCCGATGCGGCATGGCGCCTGCGCCGCCATGCCCAAGACAAAGGTGCGAACGGCAACATCAAGGTTACCGAAGACACGCCTCCGCCCCGTCCCCGCACTGTGGGATTCCCCAACCCCGTTCCCGGCATCCTTGGCCTGGAATGGCGCAGGCATAACATCGGCGCGCTCGATATCGACCGCATCGACGCCATGGCGATGATGAACCGCAAACAATGGGGGGCGGAACTTCAGCTTGGCCGGCGCGAATTGAGCGCACCTTCCCGGCAACTGGCGCTCACCGGCAGGAATCATGAACTGGATGTCGCCATCGCCGGCAAATACCGCTGGCAAGATGCGCAAACGGAGCTGCGGCTGGGCGTCAACCAGCGCGATGACCACAGCCTTCCCTATGCCAGGCTCAGCCTGGATTCGATCTTGCGCGACGATACCTCGGGAAGGCTCAGTCTGTCGTTGAACGAGCTGAGCGAGGAAAGCGCCGCCTTGCGCGCCGGCGGCGCGCGCGACCGTATCGGCATGACACTGTTCTCGAACCTGACACGGCGCGAATATCTCAGCACCACACTGGGATGGCAGCGTTACCATGATCGCGCCGGCACGTCGCTGGGCACGGGTTACGGCCTCGACATGGAGCTGGGGCATCGCCTGTGGCTGGGCACCCCCGAGTGGCGCCTACGGTTACAGGGCTCGTGGGTCGATAACCAGTTGAACGGCGCGCTGCCGGCTGGCATAGCGGCGATATTGCCGCCCGGAGCAGGCGTCGGCCCGGTGTTGCCGGATCGCTATGCCACGCTGGGACTGGGCACGACGCTGCAACGCGGCGAACCCGGTTCCCCCTTGTCTCCGCCGCTGTCCCCCGCCTACCTATTTGATGTCTGGGCAGGCGGGCTGTGGCCCGCGCAGCGCCTGGCATACAGCCTGCGGCTGGGCGCCGGAATGCCGGTCTTTGGCCGCGACGAGCTGAGCTTGAACGCCTTCTATGCAAACACCCAAGGCGGCTTGCCGGGACAAGCCTGGCAAGGTTTCGTGTTGCGCTACAACCGGCGTTTCGATTGGTAAATATCTCGATACTTCAGTTTCGTAGGGTGCGTCTCACGCACCATCCGTGTGGTGCGTGAGACGCACCCTACATCTGGGAGAAAAACCGGAAAAGCGGATGAATATGATCGTCGGCTTAATAGTATAAAAACCGATATTTTGGAGAATCACAAACGATGAGTGCAAAAACGAAGCGAATGCTGCAAAGCCTTTTTCTGATATTGACAGCCACCATACTTCTCAACGGCTGCGCCACCCAGGAAGTCCACGTCGGCGCGCCCCTGGACGCCAGCGCGCGCTGGGTGCTGCTGCCTATCGCCAACCATGCCGAAACCGCCCAGGCCGGAGAGAGCGCCCAAGCCATCCTGACGACTTTATTGCATAACCATGGCGTGACGGAAATACAAACCTCGCCCGAAATTACCGGCAACGAAAGCCTGCCGGAGCTGGACGATCAACGCCGTCTCGATACGGCGCTCTCCTGGGCCAGGCAGCAGGGCTATGCCTATGGCGTGACCGGCAGCGTGGAGGAGTGGCACTACAAGAGCGGCACGGACGGCGAGCCGGCCGTCGGCCTGAGCTTGCGGGTCATCGACATCGCCACCGGCCAGGCGCTATGGTCCGCTACCGGCGCACGCACCGGCTGGGGCCGCGAGAGCGTGAGCGGCGTGGCGCATAAGCTGCTGAAAGATCTGCTGCACAGCATACCGTTGAAATAATCAGCCATGCAACTCCTCCCCCAGCACGACACCTTGGACATCAAGCCCGCCGCTCCCGCCATCGCCTGGCTGGAAACCTTGGCGGTTACCCTGGCCATGCCGCTGCTGGGGTTATGGCTCTGGCCCGAAGACCCGCTCTTCATCTATACCCACTTCCCCTGGCTGGTCATGGCCCCCTTGCTGGCCGGACTGCGCTATGGCTTTGCCTATGGCTTCACCAGCGCCTTGCTGCTGATTCTGGCGATCGCCGTCTCCTGGCGCTGGCAATGGCTGCCGATCGTGCACTTCCCCAAGGAATACAGCCTGGGTCTGCTGCTCACCGGCATGCTGGCGGGCGAATTTTGCGACATGTGGATGCGCCGTACGCGCCGCCTGGCGGCCAGCAATGAATATCGCCGCATGCGCATGGATGAATTCACCCGCGCCTATCACCTGCTCAAGGTTTCCCATGACCGGCTGGAGCACCGCCTCGCTGCCAATACCCAGAGCCTGCGTGAGGCACTGCACAGCATGCGCCGCCAATTGTTGGCGACCAGCGCCACGGACAACACCAGCCTGCTCGAACAGGGCGATCTGATATTGGGCATCCTCGCCAATTATGGCCAGATTCAGGTGGCCTCGCTGTACGAGGTCAACAGCCATGCCGAACTGGAGCACCCCCCAATCGCCAGACTGGGGACGGGCCGCCCGCTCGACGCCGCCGACCCTCTCATTACCGAAGCGCTGCGCAGCGGGCAAATGGCCTGCGTCGACGCGGGTGCGAAAACACCGCACGAGGATGATCGCACGGTATTGCTGGCCGCCATCCCGATCATCGACGTCACGGGGCGCATCTGGGCCATAGCAGCCGTACACGAAATGCCGTTCGTGGCCTTCCAGGAAGACAATCTCAAATTCCTGGCGGTGATGGGCGGACACATCGGAGACATCCTGGCCAATGCCATACCTGGGGCGAGCGGAGCGGATGGCGCCGCGGGAGAATTCTCGCAACACTTGCGGCGCAGCCTGGAAGATGCCCGCCGTTATCGACTACCAGCGATACTGGTGGGATTGAGCTTCGATATCAAACACGCCCCGCCCGATCTGATAGAACTGATCATGGCAAGACGCCGTGGCTTGGATCAGTTATGGCAAACGAAACGCAGTAACGGCACACCGCTGATTTTTCTGCTCATGCCCTTGACCGACGGCTTGGGTCTGGAAGGTTATCTCGCCCGGATGGAACGCATGCTGCGGGAGCGTTACGGCTTGCCGCTGGAACTGGCGGGCGTCACCGTCCAGAGTCGGGAACTGACAGGCAAGGACACGCTCGACGGGGTAATGGCCTATATCGGCAGGATCCGCGATGGCCAATAATTGGCTGATCGGCGCCGCTCTAGGGCTGGGGCTGGGACTGGAAGCGGCAAGCTGGGGCGCCGTCTCCTCTTCCCTTCCTCTGAGCTTGCAGGCGACCGCCTTCGCCGTGCCTCATGCCGGCGCCAGTGCATTGCTCGCCGTGGTGTTGCAACGCCTGCTGCCCGCCCATTACCGCGAACCGCGCCTGGCGGGATGGTTTTTCCTGTTCAGCCTGGGGTTTTTCGTCCCCTTCCTCGGCGCGCTGGGACTCTTTACCACCACCCTGCTCGCGCTGTATTTGCCCAAAAGACTCCGCACCGTGCCGTGGCAGACCATCCACATCCCCGGCCTGCCCTATCGCCCGCTGCTCATCGCCCCGCAACCGCTTTATGGGGAAGGCGGGATCGCCGGCGTGTTGCGCAACGCCGCCGATCCCGGCAAGCGTTTGCAAGCGGTGATGGCGACCCGGCAAATGAGCGATGCCGCCGCCATTCCGATACTGCGCCTGGCGCTCAAGGACTCCACCGACGACGTGCGGCTGCTGGCCTATGCCATGCTGTCGGGCAAGGAACAAGCGATCAATACCCGCATCAAGGAACAGCTCTCGCGGCTGGATGCGGAGCAGGATCCACTGACGCGAATCCAGATTCATCAGCGTATCGCCACCGATTATTGGGAGATCGCCTACCTCGGCCTCGCCGAGGGCGAAGTGCTGACACATGCGCTGCACACCGCGCGCCGGTATGCCGAATGGGCGCTGGAAAAACAGCCGGATGGTGCGGGATTGCATTTTCTGCTGGGTCGCATCCTGCTGCGCCAGGGCCACGTCGCGCAGGCACACACCGCCTTTGTCCAGGCCCAAACGCTGGGACTCCCGGAAGTGGAACTGCTGCCTTACCTGGCGGAAATCGCGTTCAGGCAACGGCGTTTCCATGACGTGCGCGCCTTGCTGCGTGGACTCGACCCCTTGGCGCGCACCCATCCCGCGTTATCCGGCATCGCGGATTACTGGCTATGAACATCAACAGCAACGTAAAAACAGCGGACATCACCCTGCTGCTCGAAGGCACCTACCCCTATGTCAGCGGTGGCGTATCGAGCTGGGTGCACCAGATCATTCGCGGCCTGCCGGAATTCAGCTTTTCGCTGGTATTCCTCGGCGGCGCCAGGGACAACTACGGAACAATGAAATACGAGTTGCCGGATAATGTCGTTCATCTCGAATGCCATTACTTGATGGATGACGACAGCCGCGCCACCGCCCCCAAGGCGCGGCGCGGCCAGGCGCGGCCATTCGCCGGCATCGCGCGCCTGCACGATTATTTCCGCGCCCCCGAAAGCGGACTGCCGAAGGACCTGCTGACACGCATCGTCACCAGCCTGGGGCAACCGGAGGGCATCACCCGCGAAGACTTTCTCCACAGCGAGCAATCCTGGGAACTGATCCGCAACGACTACAGCCGTTTCTGCACCGATCCCTCCTTCGTCGACTTCTTCTGGACGGTGCGGTCGATGCACGCGCCACTGTTCATGCTGGCCGGCGTCGCGCGGCAGGTGCCGCCGTCACGCGCGTTTCACGCCATCTCAACCGGCTACGCGGGCTTTCTCGGCATGCTGCTGCATCAGCAACGCGGCCGCCCGCTCCTGCTCAGCGAGCATGGCATTTACACTAAGGAGCGCGCCATCGACCTCACGCAGGCCGGCTGGATCAAAGATGCGCGCGAGACTTTCGGCGGCGGACTGGACGATGATGTCAGCTACATCCGCCGCCTGTGGATACGCTTCTTCGAGGGCATCGGCCGGCTCACCTACGCCGCCGCCGACCCCATCGTTGCGCTCTACGAAGGCAACCGGCGGCGCCAGATCGCCGACGGCGCCGAAACGGCGCGCACCCGGGTGATTCCCAACGGGATCGACTTGGCGCGCTTCGCCCCGTTGCGCGCCCAGCGCGCTGGACGTGTCCCGCCTATCATCGGCCTGCTGGGACGAGTCGTGCCGATCAAGGACATCAAGACTTTCATCCGCGCCATGCGCACCGTGTGCACGCTGCTCCCCGATGCGGAAGGCTGGATCATCGGTCCCGAGGATGAAGACGAAGAATATGTCCGCGAATGCCGCGAACTGGTCACCAGCCTGGGGCTGGAGGGACAAGTGAAATTTCTCGGCTTTCAAAAACCGGAAGACGTGCTGCCGAAGCTCGGATTGTTGGCGCTCACCTCGATCAGCGAGGCCCTGCCGCTGGTGATTCTGGAAGGATTCGCCAGCGGCCTGCCGGTGCTGGCCACCGACGTGGGATCATGCCGCGAACTCATCGAGGGCAATGGCGAGGAAGACCGCGCCTTGGGTACGGCGGGGGCGGTGGCGCCGATCGCCGATCCCGAAAGCTACGCCCGCGAAGCACTGGCCCTGTTGACCAACGGTCACCGCTGGCACGCCGCCCAGGCCGCCGGCATCGCGCGCGTCGAGCGTTACTACACGCAGCCCATGATGTACGACCGCTACCGGCTGCTATATCAATCAGCCCTAAACAAATCGTAGGGTGCGCCGCGCGCACCATTGACACGTTCATGCGGCGCGTCCCGATACAAGAATGAGACGCACCCTGGATCCACAATCATCGAAGAGAGATAACCCATGGCAGGCATCGGTTTTGAATTGCGCAAGCTGCTACGGCGTGAAAGCTATACCGGCCTGATCCAGGCCTACGGTTTCGCCGGCATCATCAGTGCCGGTCCGTGGGTGCTCTCCATTGTCGGCGTCATGCTGATCGGCGTGATGAGCCTCGGCGCCATGGACCCGCCCCGGCAAGTGACGCAGTTCCTGGTTTCCGTCACGTACCTGATGGCCGCCTCGCTGATCCTCACCGGCGTGCTGCAATTGATGTTCACCCGCTTCGTCGCCGACCGGTTATTCGAAAAGCGCCACGATGTGATCCTGCCCAATCTGATGGGCGCGCTGACGCTGACCACCGTTGCCAGCGGCCTGCTCGGCAGCGCCGTGCTAGCCTTGTTGTTCGATCAATCCCTGATGTACCGCCTGCTGATGCTGGCCTCCTTCGTCACCCTCTGTAACATCTGGATCACGGTGATCTTTCTCTCCAGCATGAAAGACTATCTGCGCATTCTCGGTATCTTCTTCATCGGCTACGCCGTCACCGTGACAGGCGCGCTGCTGCTGCGGCCGTTCGGTCTGGAAGGATTGCTGATGGGCTTCCTCTGGGGACATGCCACACTGTTCTTTCTGATGCTGGCCTTGCTGCTGCGCCACTATCCCGGCGAAAGGCTGGTCGCCTTCGACTTTCTGCAACGGCGCCAGGTGTTCTATAGCCTCGCCGCCACCGGCTTTTTCTACAACCTGGGATTGTGGGCGGACAAATTCGTTTTCTGGTTCAACCCGCTGACCTCGGAGCCAGTCGTCGGGCCGCTGCGCGCCTCCATCATCTACGATCTGCCGATCTTTCTCGCCTACCTTTCCATCGTACCGGGCATGGCGGTGTTTCTGGTGCGCATGGAAACCGACTTCTC
This sequence comes from Gammaproteobacteria bacterium, assembly GCA_005240065.1. Lineage (GTDB taxonomy): Bacteria > Pseudomonadota > Gammaproteobacteria > Ga007554 > SBBG01. The sequence continues at coordinate 7,540 of SBBG01000216.1, forward strand.
GGAACAGTACGATGCGTTTTACAAGGCGGTGCGCGAGGGCGACACCCTGGCCCACATCGAAGGCGTCAAGAACAACATGGTCTACACCGTGCGCCAGGGCATCTACGAGATATTCAAGGTGCAAGGGCTGACCGTCGCCCTGTTATTCCTCAGCGGCCCGCTGATCCTCGAGGCCATCGGCATTTCGCCGCTCTACATCCATCTGTTCTATGTCGATGTCGCCGCCGTCGGCATGCAGGTGGTGCTGCTCGGCATTCTCAACGTCTTTTTTTATCTCGACAAACGCCACGTGGTGCTGGCCCTCAGCCTGTTTTTCGCCGCAACCAACATCACCGCCACCCTCATCACCCAACACCTCGGACCATCCTTCTACGGTTACGGCTTCGCCATCGCCGTCTCTCTCACCGCGCTGCTTGGGCTGGCGACACTCTCGCACAAACTCGACCGGCTGGAGTACGAAACCTTCATGCTGCAGCGGTGATGCGTCTTCGCCTTGCAACTGGCGCCGTGTCACAGGTTTTTTGGGTTAAACTCCCATTTCATTCCCCGTAACGAGGCTCCATCATGTACATCGCCATGAACCGCTTCAAGATCGCCCCTGGATGCGAAGATGAATTCATCGACATCTGGAAAAATCGCAATACCTATCTCGACACCGTGCCCGGTTTCAAGTCATTCAACCTGCTGAAGGGACCGGCAACCGAGGAATACACGCTGTTCGCCTCCCACTCCATCTGGGAAAACCGGGAAGCTTTCGAAAACTGGACCAAATCGGAAGCCTTCAGAATGGCCCACGCCAATGCCGGCGGCGCGAGGAAAAACCTCTATCTCGGCCCGCCGCAGTTCGAGGGATTCGAAACCGTGGTGTGATAATCGAACAGCTTGGCGGAACTCCCCTCTCCCTCTGGGGAGAACATAGCGAGGGGGCGTAACCGTTGAGCCGGTTCACAAAGGTCTGAAACTTCTGCCCGTCGATTTTGGCCGGCAAGGATTCATCGGGCGCGAGATGTTCGCCATCGACGGCGTCAAGCTGCCGTCCAACGTCAGCAAGGCCAAATCGGGCAACGGGCCGAACCAGTGCCAGGCTGCCGTGACGGCGCGTGAGGCCGCGGCTGCGCAAAGAAGCGGCGCCCGGCAAGACTGCGTGTCCTGCGAGCACCGCCATGAATGCTATCGTCAGGTGATGCCTGCCATGTCGAGGCGCTTACCTACCCTTCCTTGTGATAGGAAACCACGCGCTCGACTTCATTCTTCGAGCCGAGGATGACGGCGATACGCTGGTGGGTGCCGGTGGGCTGCACCTCGAGGATACGCTGGCGGCCGGTGGAGCTGGCTCCGCCCGCTTGTTCGACGATGAAGGACATCGGGTTGGCTTCGTACATCAGGCGCAGGCGGCCGCCCTTTTCCTTGGTCTTGCTGTCGATGGGATACATGAAAATGCCACCGCGAGTGAGGATGCGGTGCACTTCGGCAACCATCGAGGCCACCCAGCGCATGTTGAAGTCAGCCTTGCGCGCCCCTTCCTTGCCAGCCAGGCATTCGTCGATGTAGCGCTTGACCGGCGCTTCCCAGAAACGCGTGTTCGAGGCGTTGATGGCGAATTCGCGGGTGTCTTCAGGGATGGTCATGTTCGGATGGGTGAGCACGAACTCACCGATGTTGCGATCCAGGGTGAAGCCGTTGACGCCGTGGCCGGTGGTGATAACGAACATGGTGGACGGCCCGTACAGCGCGTAGCCGGCGCAAACCTGTTTGGTGCCGGGCTGCATGAAATCAGCGGTAGCCGGATTGGCGACGCCTTCCGGGCAACGCAGAATGGAGAAGATGGTGCCGACGGAGATGTTGACGTCGATGTTGGACGAGCCGTCGAGCGGATCGAACAGCAGCAGATATTTGCCTTGCGGCGTCGCGGGCAGAATCTCGTCCATTTCCTCGGAAGCCATGGACGCCACATAACCGCCGCGCTTGCCGGCTTCGATCATCACGTCGTTCGAGATCACATCCAGCTTCTTCTGCGCCTCGCCCTGCACGTTCTCGGTGCCAAGGCCGCCCAGCACACCCGCCAGCGCGCCCTGACTCACACCATTGGAGATGATTTTACAGGCAACGACGATGTCATTGACCAGCGCAGGCAGATCGCTGTCCGTACCGCCCAGGCGGCGCTGTTCGTCGATGAGAAACTGATTGAGAGTGATGCCGTTTTGCATGATGATTTCCTTGATAGACGGAAAATTGACGAAAATTTGTTGGGGATATTATCCCCGCTTCGGCGGGTAAAATCAAAAAAGCGGTTTAGCCCTTCCCCCTCACTGGAATGGCATTGATGTTGTTCTGACGTAACCGCGCCCGCACCTGATCGAGCTGGTTCAGATCACTGTAAGGCCCCAGCCGCACGCGGTGCCAGGTATCGCCGCCGGCGCTGACAGACTGGATTTTGGCTTCAACGCCCAGCAGGGCGAGATTGGCCTTGAGCGCGTCGGCATCGGCCAGATTCCTGAACGAGCCGGCTTGCAGGAAATAGGATTCGGCCGGGTCTTTCGGCGCAGCGCGGTTTTTGACTTCCTTGTCGGGGATGATCACTTCCATCTCGGGCAGAATGGTGTAGAAATCGAAGCGCGGTTTGGGTTGCCCGGACCCATCCGATACAGCAGGAGCAGCCGCTTTCTTCTCGCCGGTCTTTTCCTTCTCTTCCTTCTCTTCCTTCTCTACAGACGAAGAAGCAGGCGCGACTGCTTGCGATGGAGTCTCGCCGACATCGGCCGGGCGCTTGTCCAGCCAAACCAGGAAAGCGACGAACAGGCCGATCGCCAATCCTGCGACGAGCCACAGCCAACCCGGCACGAGATTGCGCGTCTTGCGTGTGAACGCCTTACTGCGGCTGTTTTTGTAATCGCGCGCCATGCTGCCGACCGGGTGGTTTACATCGCTTCGGGCGCGGAGACGCCGAGCAGACCCAGACCGTTGCGCAACACATGACGGACGGCGACGATCAGATTGAGGCGGGCGTTTCGCAGCACTTCGTCATCAACGATGAAGGTATGGGCGTTGTAGTAGGTATGGTAATCGTTGGCCAGCTCACGCAGATAATGCGCGAGCTGGTGCGGCTCGTGGTTGAGCGCGGCCATTTCCACCACCTCGGGGTAGCGCGACAGGGTATGGATCAGCGCCTGTTCATGCACCTCGTTCAACAGGTGAAGGCTGGCAAGTCCGCACGCCTCGTTCCAGTGCAATCCTTTTTCCTGCAACTGGCGCATCACACTGCATATACGCGCATGGGCATACTGGATGTAATACACGGGGTTGTCGCTGGACTGCGATTTGGCGAGATCGAGATCGAAATCCAAATGTTGTTCGCACTTGCGCATCACATAGAAAAAACGCGCCGCGTCGTCACCCACTTCATGGCGCAGCTCGCGCAGCGTGACAAACTCGCCGGAACGAGTGGACATCTGCACCTTTTCACCGCCGCGATAGAGCACCGCGAACTGCACCAGCAGCACATCGAGCTTGGATGGATCATCATCCATCGCCGCCAGCGCCGCCTTAACGCGCGGCACATAGCCGTGGTGATCGGCACCCCACACGTCGATGACGCGCTCGAAGCCGCGCTCCATTTTGTCCATGTGGTAGGCGATATCGGCGGCGAAATAGGTCTTCTGGCCGTTCTCGCGCACCACCACACGGTCCTTTTCGTCACCGTAATCGGTGGAGCGGAACCACAGCGCGCCCTCTTTTTCGTAGAGATGGCCACTGGCCTTGAGGCGATCCACCGCGCGATCCACCAGACCGCGCTCGAACAGCGTGCGTTCCGAATACCACTCCTCGTAAACCACGCCGAATTCGCGCAGATCTTCGCGGATGTCATCCAGAATATCGTTCAGGCCCAGGTCAAAAACCTGACGATAGGCGGACGGCCCCAGCAACCGCTTGGCGCGCTCGATGAGCGCGTCGATATGCTTTTCCTTGTCGCCCCCTTGCGGTTCATCGGCCGGTATATCCTGCATCACCGTGGCGATAGCGTGACAAAAGGCATCGCCGTGATCGCGGCGCAGTTTCCAGGCGATCTCACGCACATATTCGCCTTTATAGCCGTTACTTGGAAAGGAAAGGGCTTCCCCGCACTGTTCCAGATAGCGCAGCCAGACGCTGGTGGCGAGGATGTCCATCTGCCGCCCGGCGTCGTTGACGTAATATTCGCGGTGCACCTTGTAGCCCACGGCATCGAGCAAATCGGCCACCGCCGCGCCATAAGCCGCGCCGCGGCCATGTCCGACGTGCAGCGGGCCGGTGGGATTGGCCGACACGAACTCCACCTGTACCGGACGGCCTGCGCCGATGGCGCTCCGGCCATAGTGCGGCCCGGCCGCCAGGATGTCGCGAACCACGCCATGGAAAGCGGCGGGGCTCATGTGGAAATTGATAAAACCCGGACCGGCGACCTCGACCCTGGCAACCTTGTCCGAAGCAGGCAAGGCAGCCACAATCTTGTCCGCCAGCTCCCTGGGCTTGCAACGCGCCGCCTTGGCGAGCATCAATGCCACATTGCTGGCGAACTCGCCATGCTGACGATCGCGGCTGCGCTCGACAGGCACGGACGAAGGCAGCGCCAGATCGTCAGGCAACGCCCCGCCGCTCTGAAGGCCGGCCAAGGCGCTGGCAAGCATGTGCTCTAGGTGGTGTTTCACGCTGAATATCCTGCGGGCTCAATAAATTTGGGGGAAAGGCCGTTTTTGACAGACGCCTGGGAGTTTAAAGGCTAATTTTATCTTTTTAGGCAGGAAACGGAAAGGACTGTGGAACGTGTGGGCCTGACTTTCTCTATTCCCCAGGAACCGCGCGCGGCCTGCGGTCTTCGCCGATAGCGACATAGGTCAGCGTGGCCTGCGTGACCTTGATGATGTGCGATCCGTTGTGCCGGGCACGTTCGGCGAACACGGCGACATCGACGGTGAGGGAGGTGCGCCCCACTTTGATGACTTCGGCATACAGGCTGAGAATGTCACCGACGAACACCGGCTGATGGAACTGCACCGAATTTACCGCGACGGTGACGACGCGGCCCTGGGCGCGGCGGTGTGCTTCGATGCTGCCGGCGATGTCGATCTGCGAGATGATCCAGCCGCCGAAGATATCACCCGCGGCGTTGACATCGGTAGGCATGGCGACGAGGCGCAGCGTGGGCTGGCGATTTTCGGGAAGAGTGATGTGTTCTGTTTCCGCAGAATGATCAATGTCCTTCATAGAGCTTCTCCACCTCGGCGCGATGATGCTCCACAATGCGATTGCGGCGCATCTTGAGAGTAGGGGTGAGCAGTTCGTTCTCCACCGTCCACGGCTCCACTAGCAGCGCGACGCGGCGCACCTGGGCATAGGCATGGAAGCCGCGCAGTTGCACGCCTATCCTCTCCAGCGCCATGCTTAACGCACGCTTGTCCTGCAAGGAAGCAGGCGCATCGGGATCCAGCCCCAATTCGCCCGCCAGAGCCGCCCAGCGTTCGCGGCTCAGCACCGTCAGTGCGCTCAAGTAGGGCTTGCCCTCGCCAATGACCATCACTTGTTCGAACAGCGGGTCGAGCATGATCGCCATTTCCATGTCGGCCGGCGGCACCTTCTCGCCGTTGGCCATGACGATGATTTCCTTCAGGCGTCCAGTGATGTACAGGTGGCCGTTTTCAATGCGCGCCTTGTCGCCGGTGTGCAGCCAGCCGTCGGCGTCGATGGCCTTGGCGGTGGCTTCGGGATTTTTCCAATAACCCAGCATGACATTCGGCCCGCGCGCCAAAAGCTCACCGTCTTCGCCGATACGCACTTCCACACCGCGCAGCGGCAGCCCGATGCCGGAGGGATCATTATCATGCGCCTTGTTGGTGCTGATAGTGGGACTGGCTTCGGTGAGGCCATAGCCTTGCAGTAAGTTGAGACCCAGTCCGATGAACATTTTGGCGACTGGCAGCGACAGGGGTGCGCCGCCGCACATGGCGATGCGCAACCGGCCACCCATTTTCGCCATGACCTTACTCGCCACCAACTTGTCGAGCAGCGGCCAGAGCAGGAAGGAAACCTGCCATGGGCCACGGCCCTGCGCGTGCAGAAAACGCGCCCAGCCGGTTTCGATGGCGAATCTGAACAGCTTGCGCGCGAAAGGCGGTTTCTCTTCGAGCTGCGCTTCGATCTTGCCATGAATCCTTTCATAGATGCGCGGTACCGAAACAATGATGGTGGGACGCACGGCGAGCAGGTCGTCGGCCAACTGGGGAATGGAACGCGCGTAGGCCACCGTCGCGCCCGCCATAATCGGCAAATAGTACCCTACCAGGCGTTCGTAGGTATGGCACAACGGCAGGAACGAGAGAAACACGTCCTCGCGAAAAACCGGCACGCTCACCAGACAGGCGTCGGTCGTCCACAGGATGTTGTGATGGCTGAGCATCACGCCTTTGGGGCGGCCGGTGGTGCCGGAGGTGTAGACGATAGTGGCGAGGACATGGGGGTCGCACTCATACGTTTGCAACTCGCCGCCCGATTCTGACAGCCATTGGGCGGCGGAACACAGGCGCGGCTCGGCGGGATCGGTGACAGCTTTCAGGGAGACGATGCGTTTCAGCCCATAGAGTTGATCTCGCACTTGCGCCAATCCCCGCCAGTGCTCCTCGCCCTCGATCAGCAGCACCCAAGTGCCGGAGTTCTGAAGGATGTAGACGATGTTCTCGGGGCGGTCGTTGGGATAAAGCGGCACCACTACCAGCCCCAGTCCCAATGCGGCTTGTTCATACATCACCCATTCGCGGCAATTGCGCAGTAGCACCGCGACGCGCTCGCCGGGTTGCAGACTTTCGCCTTGCAGCGCGCGCTGCCAGCGGGCGACATGCGTCGCCATCTGTGCCCAGGTGATATCTTGCCATTGCCCGGTCTGCTCGTCACAGTGACGATAGGCGACGGCATCGGGCGTGCGCTGCACACGCTCTCGAAACAGGCCATGCAGCGTGCGGGCGGTTTCGAAGGGGATGATGTCGGATGTCTTTGTTGTCATATCAGATTCCAACACAGGATGCGCCATGCGCACTATGCTCTATGGTGCGCACGGCGCACCCTGCATCTCTATAGCTCCGCCCACTCCGCGTCTGCGACGAAGCGTTTGCCGTAATGCTCTTCCAGCTCGCCGAGTTTCCGGCGCTGGGCTTCTACGCCGGATTCCTGGATATAGTGGATCGGCCCGCCACGGAAGGGCGCGAAGCCGGTACCGAAGATCACACCCGCGTCGAGCAAATCGGCATCGGCCACCACGCCTTCGCGCAGACAGGCCGCCGCCTCGTTGAGAAAACGCAGGATCAGGCGTTCGGCGATGTCTGGCGGCGGGACGTAACCGGGTTTGACGCGTGGCATCTGCGGCTTGTCGCCGTGATAGGTATAGAAACCTTGCCCGCTCTTCACACCGAGACGCCCGGCGCCGACCAGCTCGCGCAAGCGCGGCGGCACATCGACATCGAGCCGCTGGGCGAGGATCTCCGCCACCGACAGGCAAATATCGAGCCCCACAGTGTCGGCGAGACGGATCGGCCCCATCGGCATGCCGAAATCGGTCGCGGCCTTATCGATGACCGAGGCCGGCACGCCCTCCCATTCCAGCGTCACGGCCTCCAGCAGATAAGGCATCAGTACGCGGTTGACGAGGAAGCCCGGCGAACTCTTCACCGGCAGCGGCAGGCGGTCGATGTGGCGCGCAAAAGCGGCGGCCTGGCGCGCGACTTCGGGATCGGTGAGCTTGCTGCTGACGATCTCCACCAGTTGCATCTGCGCCACGGGGTTGAAGAAATGCAGCCCCACCAGACGCTCCGGCTTTGTCAGCGCCTCGGCCAGCAATTCCAGCGGGATACTGGAGGTATTGGTGGCGAGCAGCGCTCCAGGTTTGAGTTTCGACTCGATGTCTCGGTAAAGATTTTGCTTGGCAAGAATGTCTTCGAAGATCGCTTCGATCACCACATCGGCGCGGCTCACGCCCACGCCCTTGTCATCAGGCATCAGACGATCCAGCGCGGCCTGGATCAAACGCGGCTGCTTGAGGCGCTTTTTGTAGAGCGCATGGGCGCGCTTGATGACCTTCGCCAGTGTCTCGTGCTTGCGATCCTGCACGGTGACGCGCATCCCTTGCAGCGCACACCAGATCGCGATATCGCCGCCCATCACACCGCCACCGATGACATGCACATGGCGTGGCGCGATCATATCTTTCTTGCCCAGCGACTTGAGCCGCTCCTGAAGGAAGAACACTCGCACCAGATTGCGCGCGGTGTCGCCCAACACGAAACGGGAGACGGAGGCCGCCTCCTCCTGCATCATCCTCACCGGGTCGTCGGCATATTTTTGCCACAGATTGATCAGCGCATGAGGCGCGGGATAATGTTCGATGGGAGCCTTCTCCGTCACCTTCGCTCGCATGGTGCGCGCCAGCAGCGGCCGCACCAGACTGTTATTGGTCAGTTTGAGCCAACCCTTGGGGCGGTGCGGCACGGGCGGATTCATAACCACTTCGCGCGCGGCGCGCTTCCAGTGGCGTGTCGGCACGGCGTAATCGATCAGCCCAATCTTTTTCGCCGTGCGCGCATCGACCGTGCGGCCGGTGAGCATCAGATCCATCGCCGCCGGTGCGCCGACCAGCGGCGGCAGGCGCACCGTGCCGCCGAAACCGGGATGAATGCCGAGCTTGATCTCGGGCAAGCCCAGCCGGGTGCGCGCATCGTCGTCGGCGATGCGATAGCGGCAAGCCAGTGCCAGCTCCATGCCGCCGCCCAGGCAAAAGCCGTGAATCAGCGCCAGCGTCGGACATTTCAGCGCGGCGATCTTGTCGCAGGCGCGCTGACCACGCTGGATCAACGCCAGCGCATCGGCGGGCTCCTTAAGAGGAACGAATTCGTTGATATCGGCGCCGGCGATGAAACCATTCGCCTTGCCGGACAGAAAGACGACGCCGCGCGGGTTGCTGGCGACGATCGCATCGAGAATCGCATTCAACTCGTCCAGCACCGCGCCGGAGAGGACGTTGGCGCCACCATCGGCCTTGTCGATGTACAGCCAGCAGATGCTGTCGTTATCACGTTCAATGCGCCAGTGCTTGTAAACATCCGTCATTGTCATCATTCCTTTCCGCTTTCCACCAGCATCGCGCCACCCTGCCCGCCGCCGATACACAGGCTGGCCATGCCGCGTCGCGCACCGTTGCGTTTGAGCACCTGTAACAGGTGCAACACGATGCGCGCGCCACTCGCTCCGACCGGATGACCAAGACTCACGCCGCCGCCATCGACATTGAGCCGCGCCTGGTCGATCTCGCCCACCGGCGCATCCAGACCCAGCTCATCGCGGCAATAACCGGCATCTTTCCACGCCGCCAGGCAAGCCAGCACCTGTGCGGCGAAGGCTTCGTTGATCTCCCAGTAATCGACGCTGTCCACCTTCAAGCCTTGCCGCTGCATGATCGGTGTCATGGCATGTACCGGCCCCAGGCCCATCTGCTCAGGCGCAAGTCCAGCCCATTGGCTATCGATGATGCGGCCCAGCACTGGCAGTTGATATTTGTCCACCGCCTCCTTGCTCGCCAAAATCAGTAGCGCCGCGCCATCGGTGACCTGCGCGCTGTTGCCGGCCGTAACGCTACCGAAGGGTCGATCGAACACCGGCTTGAGTTTGGCAAGTTTGGCCATGTCGCCATCGCGGCGCAGACCGTCGTCCTGATCGTAAAAATTGCCTTGAGCGTCATAAACCGCCTCGATCTCGCCCAGCAATCCATCATCCTGTGCCTTGGCCAGACGGCGATGGCTTTCCAGTGCGAAACCGTCCATCTGCTCGCGGCTGATGTTGAAACGGTAGGCAAGATTTTCGGCGGTCTGTCCCATCGACAGGCCAACGACGGGATCAGTGAGACCGCGCAACAGGCCGATAATCGGGGTCAAATATTTCGGGCGCAGCTTACCAAGCGCATTCAGGCGCGCACCGGCACTCTTCGCCGCGTTCCACTCTCCCAGCCAGCCCACCATGTCATCATTGAGCAGCACCGGGGCATGACTCATCGACTCCACGCCGCCCGCCAACACCAGATGGGCACGGCCCGAAGCGATGTCGTGAAAAGCGCAGTCCAGCGCCTGCATGCCGGAAGCGCAGTTGCGTTGTACGGTCCAGGCCGGCACGCTCTTGCCGCACCCCAGGCGCAACGCGACGACGCGGCCGATATTGGCCTCGTCCGGCCCCGGCATCACACAACCCAGTACCACTTCATCCAGCTCACCGGGCTCGAACGGCTGACGCGCCAGCAGCGCGCGCCCCGCCGCCACGGCAAGATCACCGGCAATAAATGGCCCCGGCTTGCCCTTCGCCTTGAGAAACGGCGTGCGGCTGCCATCGATTACATAGACCGTCTTGCCGTTGCTTTGTGTTCCTGCTGCCACTCCACTTTCTCCTTTCTCCAGTAGTCAGGGGCAAAGTCATCGACCTTGATGACACCCTTACGCGCCTCGATGGCGTCATACACGATACGTGCCTCGTCTTCGCCAATCACACCGCGCATGACGCCCTCGCGCAGCAGCGCCTCGTCACCGCCGT
>SBBG01000238.1 GCA_005240065.1 Gammaproteobacteria bacterium
ATCGATGGCGCCCAGGGCCTTATAGGCGGCCACTTCGCCGGGTTGCACCTTGGCGGTCATGAAAACCACCGGCGCGGCGGCGAACTCGGGAATGCCGCGTAAAGCGGCAAGCGTGGCTGGCCCGTCCATGCCGGGCATCATCACGTCGAGCAGGACGAGTTCCGGCATGAACTCCGGCGCGGCCGCGACGGCTTCCTTGCCGGAGCCGCAGGTCCTCAGAGTGAAACCGCCGATGGCTTCCAAGGCGATCTGCGCCACCGCCCGGATATCGTTATCATCCTCCGCGTAGAGGATGCGTTGCAAAACGGGCATGATGAACTTCTTCCTTTCAGCGCACGGCTGAAGTTTCAATATTCCTGTTTGTATCGATCACCGCCGAGATTTTCTTGACCAGATCCTGGTTCGATACACGCGATTTGATCAATACCGCTTCGACTTCCCTAGCGATGTCGAAGCCCACCTTCTGCGCGGAGAAAATGATCACCGGGATATGCGGGGTATCCGTCCGGCTCTTCAGCAGCGGCAACAGTTCCAGTCCCGATCCGTCTGGCAAGCCGATGTCGAGAGTGACCAGATCGTAACGTTCCTGGGTGAGGAGCCGCCGCGCCTCAAAGGGCATAGATGTTCCCGGAGGCGTCGAACAACGGAAAGCGGGTCGAGAGAAAGGTATGTAACTTGCCATCCAGCGGCAGCGTCTCTTCGCCGCTCACCACGGCCTTCGCGTCGAGTGCGGCTTTATCACGGGCACGCAAGGCACCGGCGATTTCCTTGGGGAACAGATCATAGTCGGTTTTGCCGATGATCGACGGCCTGTCGAGACCCAGGCGGCGCGCACCTTCGTTGTTGACAAGGAGGGTGTGGCCTTGCAAGTTCTTGACGTAGACCACCGAGGTGAGGTTGTCCAGCACGGTTTGAAGCTGTTGCTGGCTGGTGCGCAACGATTCCTCGGCGTCGTGACGCTGCCGGTTGTTGCGGTGCGCCTGGATGAGGTTGGCGCAGGTGTTCGTCATGGGTTGCAAATGGGCGATCAGTTTCTCGTCGTAACCGCCCGGCCGGTTGGCCAGGCCCGCCATGCCGGCAAGCGTGTCGCCGCTATAAAGCGGTAGACCGAGAAAGGTGTTGAGCGGCGGGTGCCCCTCGGGAATACCACCCCGGTGCGGATGGTTGACGGGATGATTGGCGATCATCGGCTCCCCGGTCACCATGACTCTGCCGAACAGGGTATTAAGGTTATAAAACTTCAGGCCGGTAGCGATGTTGGCATCGTAAAAGGCGCGGGTTTCGTCATTCCACGCCAGGTTGGTGATGGCATGGGTTTGCAGATAGGGCTGATTGTCGCCGGTATAAAATATCTCACCGATAAAGCCGTATTCGCTGTTCGTGAGGGTGAGAAAATCGCCCAATAGGTCATTGAAGACGTGCACCGGATCGGCGGCGGCGATAAAGCGCGACTGAACCCGGCTGATGGTGTCCAGCAAATCATGGCTACGGCGCAGTTCCGCCTCGCTCAACTGGCGCGGCCGGGTGTCGCGCCCGATGCCCCCGCGCGGCTGACGGCGCCGAAGGCCACCATTCCACTGGCCGACAAGCGCCAGTTATTGCTTGGTATCCACGAGCGATATGGCACGCTCGTCCTGCTCCGGATCGGGCAGGCTATCGAGGAGGTGAGGCATGAACCGGCGCTGAACGCCCTTCTTCGCACGCAGTCGCCCCTGGATCTGGTGGAACGATGGCGGCGGCTTGAGCGCTATGTTCATTCGCGGCATCGTTGCATCCTCGAAGAGGCGGGGGATCGGCGTGTCGTGGTGCGGCACATATCCCTGACCCCTGGCGCTTCACCCCATGCCACGGAAGACGTGCTCGTGATGGGCGTCATGATTGCACTCCTTGAAGCAAGTGGATGCGATGGGTTGCGCGCCGCATTTGGAGACTCAGGCGATCCGGTTTATGTTGGCGGAAAATTCCACGAATCCGGCGTGCGTGTGATACGGGACACCGGCATTTGGCGGTTTGACTGGACATCATATGATCCGGCGTTGAACAGGCGTGAACCAGCGAATCGACAAGGAACAAACCTGTTTCAGGAGCAAACATCGTTACCGCCGGTTGCCAATGCGTGTTCCGCGATCATTGGCGGCGACGTAGCCTATCGCTGGAACGTGTCCACCCTGGCTGCCCGCCTTAATGTCTCGGTCCGCACCTTGCAGCGCCGGTTGGGTGAGGTTCCGGTGAAATTCCAGGAAATTGTTCGTGCTGTCCAGCTTCGCGAAGCATCGCGACTTCTGTTGGACACCGGCCACGATCTCACCGAGATCGGATTTTGCTGCGGCTTCTCGGATTATTCTCACTTCTCCCGCGAATTTAAAAAGCATACCAACCTGAGTCCGTCCGAGTTTAGACGCAAATTCGCCGTCACTACGCCCCACTATCGCTCAAGTAGCCCAAGCTAAGGCATCCGCTGTTGTAATCCCGCGATATTCCAAATTGTGGCGTGATTATTCAAGACTTCCCGAGTGAGTATGCTTAAAGTCCCAGTCAACGAAACTTGAGGGATTAAGGGGTGTTATGGTGAAAAACACGAGCGGGCGCTTGAAGCTGCAACGGATGGCATTGCTTGTACTTGGCGCGATGCTGCCTGCGGCTGGCTATGCGAGCCATACGGAAGTGAGTAAAGAGGTCGTGGAAGTAAACCAGGGGGTGAGTAAGCGCGTGAAGCTCCCGTTGTGGGAACTCGGCGCAGGTGTCGTGGGCTTGAATTTGCCTTATTACCGTGGCTCCGATGAGGAAGTGAGCTACTTCGTCCCGTATCCTTACCTGATTTATCGCGGCGCGCGTCTCAAGGTCGACGAGGTAGAGGGGGCACGCAGCCGTGTCTTCCAGTCGGATCGCACCAAGCTCGACATCAGCCTTGCCGGTGGCGTGCCGGTGCCGCGCGACGCCGGGGTGCGCGCCGGTATGCCTGGACTCGATCCCACGGTGGGCTGGGGCCATCCCTCTCGGTCAGATTGTGGAATGACGGGGATATGCAGCGCATTCTGTGGTTGCGCCTGCCGTTGCGCACCGTGTTCTCTGTCGGCCGTTCCGGTGTCGAGCATCAGGGTTGGCGCTCGCACCCTTCGTGGAGTGGATAACCAGTAGTGGTTCACACGATAACCTGCGGAGGATTATCGTCTCGGGCGGGCCACTGTTCGCGGATGCGAATTATCACACCTATTTTTACGAGGTTCCCGCCGCCTACTCCACGGCCCAGCGGCCACAATACCATGTCGGCGGCGGCTACAGCGGCAGCCGCATCAATCTGGAAGTACAAAAGCGTTTCGGTGACCTGCGAACTGAAATTTTTGCACGCTACGACTCCCTCGAGGGGGCAGTGTTCGCTGATTCGCCCCTGGCGCGCAACAAGGGATATCTCATAGTGGGATTTGCCATGAGCTGGGTCTTCGCCAAATCCAGTCGCATGGTGGAGGTGGAGATGGGACAGGGGCAGAGATAAATGTAGCGCGCTTGGGTACCGTAGAGTCGTTTGGAGTCATTACCATGAAGTTGCAAAACAGAAAAATCTTGGTTACTGGTGCCACCGCCGGCATCGGACAGGCATTGGTAGAAGTATTGCTACAGAAAGGCTGTCAAATCATCATTTGTGCCCGCAACGAAGCGGCGCTGGATGCGATGCGGAATGAGCACGGCGGCCTTTGTACTTTTCGCTGCGATCTTGCATCCACATCCGGTGTGGAAAACCTGGCCGAGTATATCCACGCCGAACATCCAGATCTTTCAATACTCATCAACAATGCCGGGGTGCAATATCTGATGGATTTCAATACCGCGCCGTATGACGAAATTCGTCACACCAGCCAGCAGGAAATCGGGGTTAATTTCGCAGCGCCGGTGCTGCTAAGCGCCCTACTTCTGCCAGTACTATGCCGCCAGCCCTCGGGGGCGATAGTTAACATTACCACCGGCTTGGCGCTGTCACCGAAAAAATCCTCCCCGGTTTATTGCGCAACCAAGGCGGCCTTGCGTTCTTTCACCAAGTCGCTGCGCTACCAGATAAGTGAGAAATACCCACATCTGCGCTTGATCGAAGCCCTGCCGCCGTTGGTAGACACCGCGATGACTCGGGGCCGCGGCACGGGCAAAATCAGCCCGGTGCGGGCAGCGGCGGAAATCATCAATGGCGTCGAGCGAGGGCGGGATGAGATCTATGCCGGCAAATCCAACCTGCTTCGCATAGTGCATAGGATCGCTCCTTCGATAGCGGAGCGGATTTTGAAGAGTTGGTAAGCGTTGCGGGAACCGGTAACCGCCGTGAAAAAGAAGGCTGGTTTGGGCTTGCCTGGATAGATATTAAAGGAGATAACAAATGCGTAATTTTTCATTAAAAATGATGATTATTTTTTTATATCAAGCGTGTGTTTTGCGGAGGAAGGCAAGATAAATATTGAAGTGGATGGTATTAACACTGGCAAAGGCGGAAATCTTGTTGTTCTGGTTTTTGGCCGTGATGGATTTCCCGTCAAGCACGAAAAAGCATTTTCAAGCCAAGTTAAAAAGGTCTCAGACAGCCGGATGAATTTTATATTTGACGTGCCTCCATATGACGAGATGGCATTTAAGGTGCTGCATGATGAAGATTCAAATAATAGGGTCACAAAAACTGGACAGGGATATGGCCAAGGGAAGGACTTGGATTTTCCAATGGTGCAATGTTGAGTGCGCTTGGTCCGCCAGACTTTGATGCGGCCAAAATTTCAAGGAAGGATGCTGTAAATAAATGGATAAAAATGCGCGTTACTTATCCATGATCCGAGCATGTGCCAATGAATCCCCAAGAGACAGAGGTCATTTTTTGCCATGGCGATATTTTCTTGAGGAATATTGACATGCATCGCCCTGGTCAAATTCTTATTCTTGTCTTCCTTGAAAGTGGATTTCCGAAAGATCATTCAAAGGCTATCTATTCGTCAAAGGTTGTTCCCGAAAAATCAGAAATGATCATTCCAGTGAAAGTTCCATCCAATATGGGATTTTCAATCAAGGTTCTTCATGATGAAGACATGAACGGAATGGTGACCAAAAACTGGACTGGATACCTTCCCAAAGAGGGGCTAGGTTTTTCCGCAGGAATAACGATACTTGGGGGAGTCCCCACTTTTCAAAAGGCAAAAATCGAATTTGTTGAGAATGAAATGATTGAAATATCAATGCGATATCCGGGATGGATGGGGATATGAAAACCCTCGTCAAGTTATTTTTGGTTCTTGCAACTTTTTCCGCTTCAACTTTCGTGGTGATCAAGTTGTCGGGATTGATCACGGTGGATGATATTCGCGCATGGCTCGAATCGGCGAAGTCAGTATCGCCCTTGACCATGGGGCTCCTTGTTTTCGGGCTCTTGTTTGCCGATTTATTCATCGCGATACCGACGCTCACGGTCTGTATTTTGTCCGGATATTTTCTTGGTTTTGAGCTTGGGGCGCTCTTCAGTGCGATGGGAGTGTCAGCCGTGGGCATATCCGGGCACTTGTTGAGCCGGTCGGCTGGGCGAAGGCTTCTTGAAAGAATTGTTCGCACGCCTGAGAAAATCAAGGAGATGGAGGACACCTTCAATCAACACGGATTTCTGATGATCCTGATGTCAAGGGCTTTACCGATTCTTCCGGAGGCAACGGCGTGCCTTTCCGGTTTTACCCGTATGCCCGTGTGGAAATTTTGTTCGGCATGGGCGTTAAGTTCTTATCCTTACGTTGCAATCGCGGCATACGCCGGATCAATCAGCACCCTGGACGACCCCGGGCCCGCGATTTATACCGCCATCGCTCTGTCGGCGTTTTTTTGGCTTTCGTGGATGATTTTCCTCTGGTTCATGCGGCGGCGGGTTGCCGGCAAGTCTGTATTGTAGGACTTTTTGCTCGATCTCTCATCTCATGTCAAGTTGCTCCCAAAGGCTGGTAATCTTGAAGTAAATAACTGATATAATTGTTACTTCCGCCATTTTTGAAGATAATAACGCCTGACGGGTGGGGCAGGTAAAGGATTTGGGATGTCGCTGAACAACGATGATCCGCTGATCGTGAAAATTCGCGGTGTGAAGTTTACGTATGGCGTGCGGACCATTTTCGACAATGTGGATATCGATATCCCGCGCGGCAAGATCACAGCCATCATGGGGCCCAGCGGCACCGGCAAGACCACGCTGCTGCGCCTGATCGGCGGGCAGTTGCGCCCGGATGCGGGCAGTATCGAGGTTGATGGCCAGAACGTCCACGCCGTCTCCCGCGATGCGCTGTTCCAGTTGCGCAAGCGCATGAGTCTGCTGTTTCAGACCGGCGCGTTGTTCACCGATCTGACCGTTTTCGAGAATGTCGCTTTTCCTCTGCGCGAGCATACGCGCCTGCCTGAATCCATGATCCGCGATCTGGTGCTGATGAAACTTCAGGCGGTGGGGCTGCGCGGTGCGCGCGATCTGCTGCCCGCCGAGCTGTCCGGCGGCATGGCGCGGCGCGTGGCGCTGGCTCGGGCGATCGCGCTCGATCCGATGATGATCATGTACGACGAGCCTTTCACCGGGCAGGATCCGATCACCGTCGGCGTGATCATGCAGCTCATCCGCATGCTTAACGATACCCTGGGCCTGACCAGCATCATCGTCTCGCACGACGTGCACGAACTGACGATGATCTGCGACCGCATGTACATGATCGCCGAAGGCAAGGTGATGGGTCACGGTTCCCCCGAGGAAATGAAGGGTTCGGCATCGGGCTGGGTGCGGCAGTTCATGGGCGGGCTGCCCGATGGTCCGGTGCCCTTCCACTATCCGGCGCCGGATTATGCGGAGGATTTGCTGGCCGGGGCATCGCGAACATGATGGATTGGTTGCAACGATTGGGGCATTCAAGTCTGGGTGTTTTCGAGCGCCTGGGCCGGGGCAACCTGTTCCTGCTGCGCGTACTGGCGGCGGTACCGAGCCTGGTGCTTCGCCCCCGGCTGGTGATCGCGCAGCTCTACTCGGTCGGCGTGCTGTCGATGACGCTGATCCTTATCTCCGGGCTCAATGTGGGCATGGTACTGGGGCTGCAAGGGTATAATACCCTGGTCGATTTCGGTGCCGAGGAATCGCTGGGCCAGGTGGTGGCGCTATCGTTGGTGCGCGAACTGGGACCGGTGGTGGCGGCGCTGCTGTTCGCCGGGCGCGCCGGTTCGGCCCTGACCGCCGAGATCGGCCTGATGAAGGCGACCGAACAGCTCTCCGGCATGGAAATGATGGCGGTCGATCCGGTCAAGCGCGTCATCGCACCGCGCTTTCTCGCTGGCATCTTCTCCATGCCGTTGCTGGCGGCAATATTCAGCGCGGTGGGCGTGCTGGGCGGTTTCTTTGTCGGTGTCGGTTTGCTGGGTGTCGACAGCGGCGCATTCTGGTCGCAAATGCAGGCCAAGGTGGACTTGCAGGACGATATCCTCAACGGCGTGATCAAAAGCCTGGTGTTCGGCTGGGTGGCAGCGTGGATCGCGGTATACGAGGGCTATGACGCCGTGCCCACCACCGAGGGAGTGAGCCGCGCCACGACGCGTACCGTGGTGCATACGGCTTTCGCTGTGTTGGGACTGGATTTCATTTTGACCGCACTCATGTTTGGGAATGACTGAACAATGCAGAAAAAAAACATCGAGATCTGGGTAGGCGTGTTCGTCGCGGCAGGTATCGCAGCGCTGGTGATGCTCGCTATGAAGGTCAGCAATCTGGCTGCATTCACCAGTCGTGACGGTTACGATGTGATTGCCCACTTCGAGAACATCGGCGGCCTGAAAGAACGCGCCGCAGTGACCGTGGCCGGTGTGCGCATCGGACGCGTCAAATCCATCGTCTTCGACGACAAGACCTATGAGGCCGTGGTGACGATGCACATCGACGCAGCGCAAAACCGCCTGCCGCTCGACACTTCCGCCAGCATCCTCACGGCGGGGTTGCTGGGCGAGCAGTATGTGTCGCTTGAGCCGGGGGGGGACGAAAAGTTTCTCAAGCAGGGTGATCAGATCAAGCTGACCCAGTCGGCGATCATCCTGGAAAAGATGGTCGGCCAGTTTTTGTTCAGCAAGGCGGCAGGAGAAGGGAAAAAGGACGAAGGGACAGCACCATGATGCGGATGGCATGGGCGGGAATGGCAGGGATGACCCTATGCGCGGCCGCGATGGCCGAGCCTTTGACACTGACGCTCGATCAGGCGGTGGAGCGCGCGCTCAAGACCGACCCGCGCATCGTCGAGCGCCAGCGCATGGTGGATGCGGCGCAGGGACTGCTCGCCGAAGTCAATGGTAACGAGGGCTGGAAGTTCGACGCCAATACCTTCCTGGCGGTTTCGCCCGGCGTCAGCGGCAACCTTTTCAAGGGCGGCGCCTGTGCGCCCGGCAATTGCGGGCTACGCAGCGATAGATACGATCTCGGCAATGGTTTGTCGCCCTGGGTCAATCTGCAAATGAGCATCCTCAAGCCTCTGCACACCTTCGGCAAGATCGAGCATTACGCCAGTGCCGCGCGCGCCAATATCGAGGTCAAGGAAGGCGATGTGCGCACGCAGCGCGCCGCGACGATTCTGGATGTCAAGCGCGCTTATTACGGCCGTCTCGCGGCGCACGATGCACGGTTGTTTCTGGAGGATGTCCGCGAACGTATCAACAAAACGATCAGTGTCGCCGAGGAATGGCTGGAAAACGGCGAGGGTAACATCCGGCAGGCTGACCTGTACGCGTTGCAGGCGGCCCGTTCTCTGGTGGGCAGATACATCAGCCAGGCCGAGGGCATGGAGAAAGTGGCCCTCGACGGACTGAAAGTGCTGACTGGTGTTGCCGCGCAAGACGGGCTGGTCCTGGCCGATAGCGGCTTGAGTCCCGTGCCGCCGCCGGAGGGCGCCTTGCCGGCACTACAGGAACAGGCGCTCGCCAAGCGCCCGGAAATAGCGCAGGTGGAGGCGGGGCTGCGCGCCCGGCGTTCACTGGTGGAGGCGCGCCGCGCCGAGCGCCTGCCAAATCTTTACGCCGGCGTGGCGGGCATCCTATCCTACTCGCCCAACCGCGACGATCTCAAAAACCCATATATCTACGATCCGTTCAATACCGCCGGGTTGACCCCGATGATCGGCCTCAAATGGGATTGGCAACCGCGCGTGCAAGACGCCAAACTGGCCCAGGAAAACGCCGAGTTGAACGCCCTGCTGGCCAAGTCCGATCTGGCGCGCCAGGGCATCCCGTTCCAGGTCGCCGAACAATATCACCAGACTCAGGCCGATCATGCTGCGGTCCAGCAGCTTGGCGAGAGCAGCCGCAGCGCGCGGCGCTGGATGATCGCCCGTTACGCGGATTTCGAAGCCGGACTGGAAACGGCCGACCGGGTCATCACCGCATTCCAGGGTTATGTACTGGCCCAGACCGACTACATCAGGACAGTATATGACTACAACATGCACGTGGCGCAGTTGCGCAGTGTGACGGGAGCCGACGAATGAAAAAGATTTTCTCCGCACTATTGCTGGTATGGATAACGGGTTTCGCCGGTGCAAGCGCCGCCGCCGTGCAGCCGCCGCAGGATCTGATCAAGCAGACGGCCGATCGCATGCTGGCGAAACTCAAGGAAGAACGCGCCGTGATCCGCAAGGACCCGGGCCGCATCTATGAGCTGGTCAGCGACATCGTGCTGCCGCATTTCGACTTCGAACGAATGTCGGCATGGGTGCTGGGCAAGCACTGGCGCACGGCGACGCCCGATCAAAAGAAACGCTTCACCGAGGAGTTTCGCAACTTGCTAGTGCGCACCTATGCCACCTCGCTCACCGAGTATACCGACCGCAAGATCAACTATCTGCCCTTTCGCGGTGACGCCAATGCCACTGACGTGACGGTGCGTACCGAAGTGGAACAGCCGGGGGCTGCGGCGATCCCCATCGATTACAGCCTGATTCTCAAAAATGGTGAATGGCTGGTCTACGATGTCGCCATCGACAATGTCAGTCTGGTGACCAACTACCGCAGCACCTTCGCCAACGAGATTCGCCAGGGCGGCCTGGACAAGCTGATCAGTAAACTGGCGGAGCGCAATCGGCAGTCCACCACGGCCGCCAACAGCAAATGAACAGTGTCGAGATCACGCCGCAGGAGGCGGGGGGCTTTTTGCTGACCGGCGCGCTGACTTTCGAAACCGTGCCGGCCTTGTGGCGCCAAAGCGTGGCCTTGTTCGATAACAGCGACAGCGTGACACTCGACCTGCATGGGATCACCCATACCGACAGCGCCGGGCTGGCGCTGCTGATCGAATGGTTGCGCATCGCGCGCGGCAAGAACAGGGCGATCGTTTTCAAAAACATCCCGCCGCAGATGATGGCCATTGCCAAGGTCAGCGGTTTGGAGCAGATCCTGCCGCTGTCGTGATCCGGCATTCTGGAAACGGCGGCAGATCTCTGTCGCCGTTTTTATTAACCCGGCGATTCATAGATCGTCGCTCCCAGTGTTTCGTAGGGTGCGTCTCACGCACCGCACGGATGGTGCGCACGGCGCACCCTACACGCGGGAGAAAAGCTGGAAAAGCAGATGAATTTGATTGTCAGGTTAATAGGTTTGTGCCGGTTCTGCTAAAATAAGCTTTTTCACAATCGAGACAGGAATTTCGGATGAAAGCCGAAGACATCAAAAAGCTGATTGAGGCGGGTCTGCCCGGCAGCGTAGCCCAGGTGAAGGGCGACGACGGCGTTCACTTCGAGGCTATCATTATCTCGGATGCCTTCGAGGGCAAAGGCATGCTCGCTCAGCACAAGATGGTTTACGCCACCCTGGGCGACCTCATGCACTCGGCCATTCATGCCCTGTCGATGAAAACCTATACTCCGCGGCAGTGGGAGAAAAAACACGCCTAGTCGCTTTGTGTCACCCATTAGAGCTTCCTTGCCATTTCCTTATCAGCTACTCACAACACCAGCGCCATGGACAAATTAATGATTACCGGCGGTGTTCCGCTTGATGGAGAGGTCCGCATCTCCGGGGCGAAAAACGCCGCTTTGCCGATTCTGGCCGCCACGCTGCTGGCCGACGGCCCCGTCACCATCAGCAACGTGCCGCACCTGCGCGACATCACGACGACCATGGAGCTGCTGGGGCGTATGGGTGTGCAGCTCACCATCGGCGAGCGCATGAACGTCGAGGTGGATGCCCGTACTATTCACAGCTTCACCGCCCCCTATGACCTGGTCAAAACCATGCGCGCCTCGATCCTGGTGCTGGGACCGTTGCTGGCCCGTCATGGAGAGGCTAATGTTTCACTGCCGGGCGGCTGCGCCATCGGCGCCCGGCCGGTCAATCTGCACATCCACGGACTGGAGGCGATGGGTGCGGATATCAAGGTCGAGGGTGGCTATATCAAGGCCAAGGCCCGGCGCCTGAAGGGCGCGCACCTGTTCATGGACATGGTGACCGTGACCGGCACGGAAAATCTGATGATGGCGGCGGCGCTGGCCGAGGGCGCCACCATCATCGAAAACGCCGCACGCGAGCCCGAGGTAGTCGATCTGGCGCACTGTCTGAACGAAATGGGCGCGAAGATCGCTGGCGCGGGCAGCGACACCATCACCATCGAGGGAGTGGAGCGGCTGGGCGGCGGCGCCTATAGCATCTTGCCTGATCGCATCGAAACCGGCACCTATCTGGTGGGTGCGGCCATCACCGGCGGTAGGGTCAAGGTCAAGGAGACCAACCCCCACCTGCTGGAAGCGGTGCTGCTCAAGTTGCGCGAGGCGGGTGCGGATATTCAGGTCGGCGACAACTGGATCGAACTCGACATGCGCGGCCGCCGTCCGCGCGCCGTCGATATCCGTACCGCGCCGCATCCGGCCTTTCCCACCGATATGCAGGCGCAGTTTTGCGCCCTCAACGCGATCGCTGACGGCGCTGGAACCATCACTGAAACGATTTTCGAAAACCGCTACATGCATGTGTCGGAGATGCAACGCATGGGCGCCGATATCCGTCTCGAGGGCAACACCGCGATCATTCGTGGCGTGAAAAAGCTCACCGCCGCGCCGGTGATGGCCACCGATCTGCGCGCCTCGGCGGGGCTGGTGCTGGCCGGTTTGGTCGCCGAAGGAGACACCTTGGTGGACCGCATCTATCACATTGATCGTGGCTACGAGTGTATCGAGGAGAAACTGACACAACTTGGCGCGCGGATACGGCGTGTGCCAGGGTAAGAGAACAGAGACAAGAAATAGGAGTGGCGCGCCGTTTCCGTAAACCTTGATTGCATGTATCTTTTACCTTTCCTCCATTCTCTTGTATCTTAGTCAACAAATGACAGAAACACTGACCATCGCCCTCTCCAAGGGCCGCATCTTCAAGGAAACCCTGCCTTTGCTGGCGCATGCCGGCATTGTGCCTGTCGACGACCCCGACACCAGCCGCAAACTCATCCTCGATACCAACCATCCCGAGATCAAGCTGGTGATCATTCGCGCTTCCGATGTGCCGACCTATGTGGAATATGGTGCCGCCGATGTGGGCGTGGCGGGCAAGGATGTGCTGATGGAGCATGGCGGCGAGGGTTTGTACGAGCCGCTGGATCTGAAAATCGCGCGCTGCAAACTGATGCTGGCGGGACCTGCGGCGGCGAAGGACGGCGAAGCGCGCATGCGCATCGCCACCAAGTACGTGGCGACCACCCGGCGCTATTTCGCGGCGCAGGGCAAGCAGGTGGAGATCATCAAACTGTACGGCTCGATGGAGCTGGCGCCGTTGGTGGGATTGGCCGATCTGATCGTCGATCTGGTCGATACCGGCAATACGCTCAGGGCGAACGGTCTGGCGCCGCTGGAGCACATCGCCGACATCAGCTCGCGGCTGATCGTCAACAAGGCATCGATGAAGATGAAGCACGCGCCGGTCAAGGCCTTGATCGAGCGCATTGGCGAGGCGGTGGCGGCAAAGGATCACACAAGAGGCTGAGCGATGGTCAATATCACACGCATGGATTCAACCGATGCCGATTTCTGGACACGGCTCGAAAAGCATCTGGCATGGGAGAGCGTGTCCGATGAGTCGGTCTCAAACACCGTGCGGACCATCCTCGCCGAGGTGCGCAAGCGCGGCGATGCGGCGGTGATCGAGTACACCAACTGTTTCGACCGCATGAGCGTGTCGCACATGGCGGAGTTGGAAACCTCCCAGGCGCGCCTGCATCAGGCCCTCGACCAGATTCCCGCCGCGCAGCGCGAGGCACTGGAATTTTCCGCCGCGCGCCTGCGCGCCTATCACGCGCATCAGAAGCAGGAATCCTGGAGCTATACCGAAGCCGACGGCACGCTGCTCGGCCAGCAGGTCACGCCGCTGGATCGCGCCGGGCTGTACGTGCCGGGCGGCAAGGCAGCCTATCCCTCCTCGGTGTTGATGAACGCTATCCCGGCCAAGGTCGCCGGCGTGCCCGAACTGATTATGGTGGTGCCCACCCCGGACGGCCAGCTCAACGAACTGGTGCTGGCGGCGGCGGCGATCGCCGGCGTGGACCGGGTGTTCGCCATCGGTGGGGCGCAGGCGGTGGCGGCGCTGGCCTATGGTACGCAAACCGTGCCGCAGGTCGACAAGATCGTCGGCCCGGGCAACATCTATGTCGCCACCGCCAAGGGCATGGTGTACGGTACGGTGGGTATCGACATGATCGCCGGTCCGTCGGAAATCCTGGTGGTGTGCGACGGCCAGACCGATCCTGACTGGATCGCCATGGACCTGTTCTCGCAGGCCGAACACGATGAGGATGCGCAGTCCATCCTGGTGTGCCCCGATGACGCTTATCTGGATCGGGTACAGGCGAGCGTCGAGCGCCTGCTACCGGCCATGGAACGCGCCGTGCTCATCGAGAAGTCGCTCGGCCGGCGCGGCGCGATGATCAAGGTGCGCGATCTCGACGAAGCGGTCGCCGTGGCCAACTTCATTTCCCCCGAACACCTGGAGCTCTCGGTGGCGGAGCCGCAGGCGATGGCCCCACGCATCCGCAACGCGGGCGCGATCTTCATGGGGCGCTACACCGCCGAGGCGGTGGGCGATTACTGCGCCGGACCAAACCATGTGCTGCCGACCTCGCGCACCGCGCGCTTTTCCTCGCCGCTCGGGGTGTATGATTTCCAGAAACGCTCCAGTCTGATCATGTGTTCGCCGGACGGCGCCTCGACGCTGGGCAAGACCGCCTCGCTGCTGGCGCGTGGCGAGGGACTGACGGCCCATGCGCGCTCGGCGGAATACCGGATAAAAACCTGACAACTTACTTGACCCGCAAGCCATGACCCGCAGCCAAGTATCCCCCTCCACAACCGCTGATATGCGGCGTGACCGTGTGACCGAGTGGATCCGCCCGGAGGTTCGCGCGCTGTCCGCCTATCACGTTCCCGAGGTGGGCGATCTCATCAAGCTCGATGCCATGGAGAATCCCTACACCTGGCCATCGTCGCTGGTCGATGACTGGCTAGAGACGCTGCGCCACGTCAGTCTCAACCGCTATCCCGATCCGCACGCACCATGTCTCAAGGCGGCGCTGCGCGAACGGCTGGGGGTGCCCGCAGGCATGGATATCCTGCTCGGCAACGGCTCGGACGAGTTGATCCAAATGATCGACATGGCGGTGAATGGGCCGGGACGGGTGGTGTTATCGCCGGAGCCGTCTTTTTCCATGTACCGCATGATCGCCGCTTTCACCGGCATGAACTTCATCGGCGTACCGCTCAATGCCGGTGATTTCAGCTTGAACATGGCGGCGATGCGCGAGGCGATCGCCAGGCACCGGCCGGCAGTCGTGTTTCTCTCTTATCCCAACAACCCCACCGGTAATCTGTTCGACGAGCGCCAAGTATGTGAACTGATCGAGGTCTGTCCGGGGCTGGTGGTGGTGGATGAAGCCTATTCCTCCTTTGCCGGCCGCAGCCTGATGGACCGGCTCGGCGAGTACGACAACCTGCTGGTGCTGCGCACGCTGTCCAAGATGGGCTTGGCGGGTCTGCGACTGGGAATACTGGTGGGCAGCCCTGCGTGGCTGAACGAGCTGGACAAGATTCGCCTGCCCTACAATATCAACGTACTGACGCAGACCAGCGCCGAATTCGCGCTGCGTCATTATGATGTACTGGAGGCCCAGGCGGCTCAGCTCCGTATCGACCGCGAACATCTCCTGGCGCGGATGCGTGCCCTGCCGGGCATTACCGTCTACCCCAGCCAGGCCAATTTCATCCTGTTCCGCGTGCCCGCCGGAAAGGCCCAGGCGATCTTCGCGGCGATCAAGGCCGACGGCGTACTGATCAAGAGCATGCACGGCGCCAATCCGCTGCTCGCTGATTGCCTGCGGGTGACGGTGGGCGCGCCGGAAGAAAACGCGGCATTTTTAACGGCGCTGACCACGGCGCTCCAAAACGTTTTGCTGGAGAAAAATCCATGACCGAACGCAAAGCGACTGTCCGGCGCGACACGCTGGAGACGCGCATCGAGGCGACCGTCAATCTCGATGGCGCGGGCATATCGCATTTTCAGACCGGCGTCGCGTTTCTCGATCACATGCTGGATCAGATCGCGCGCCATGGCATGATCGATATCGACATCAAGGCCGAGGGCGATCTGCACATCGACGCCCACCACACCGTGGAGGATATCGGCATCACCCTCGGCCAGTCAGTGGCCAAGGCGGTGGGCGACAAACGCGGTATCCGCCGCTATGGTCATGCCTATGTGCCACTCGACGAGGCGTTGTCACGCGTGGTAATCGATTTCTCCGGCCGCCCCGGACTGGAATATCACATCGACTTCCCGCGCGCGCGCATCGGCGATTTCGATGTCGATCTATTCCATGAATTCTTCCAGGGCTTCGTCAACCACGCGCTGGTGACGCTGCACATCGACAACCTGCGCGGCCGCAATGCCCACCACATCGCCGAAACGGTATTCAAGGCCTTCGGCCGCGCGGTGCGCATGGCGCTGGAGATGGACTCGCGCATGCAAGGCATCATGCCATCCACCAAAGGCACTCTATAAGAACCTAATTTATGATCTCGCTGAAAGGTGCATCGCGGCGTTGAAAATGACCTCAAAATGCTCACATACTCCGTGTATGCTCTGCTTTTTCGGCCATTTTCGACTTGCGCTGCATCCCTTGATCGAGATCGTAAACAGGTTCCAGGACAAAACCGCATGACCACTGTTGCAGTCATCGATTACGGCATGGGCAATCTGCGCTCCGTCGCCAAGGCACTGGAGCATGTTGCCGGTTCCGTCACGGTGGAAGTGACATCCTCCGCAGAACGCATCCTGAATGCGGACCGTGTGGTTTTTCCCGGCCAGGGCGCGGCGCGCGATTGCATGGCGGAGCTCGTTCGTCTCGGTCTTGATGCAGTGGTGAAAGAGGCGGTGAAAACCAGGCCCTTTCTCGGCATTTGCATGGGTTTGCAGGTATTGCTCGACTTCAGTGAGGAGGGCGGCGGCACGCCGTGCCTGGGGGTGTTGCCGGGCAAGGTGCGACGCTTCCCGAACGGGATGATCGATCCGCAAAATGGCGATACACTGAAGATTCCTCACATGGGCTGGAATCAGGTGCGCCAGAGTGGATCGCACCCGCTGTGGCAAGGCATCGCCCAGGACAGCCGTTTCTATTTCGTGCACAGTTATCATGTCGTCCCGGCCGAGCCAGCGCAAAGCGCGGCCGTTAGCCATTACGGTATCGAATTCGTCTGCGCGCTGGCGCGCGGCAATGTGTTCGCGGTACAGTTTCATCCTGAAAAGAGTCAGCGCGCCGGCCTTGCTTTGCTGGCTAATTTCATGCGCTGGGATGGTCGAACATAACCCTATATGGCATCAAAAGTAGCGTGCGCACAGTGCACGCTACGATTTGTATTGTTGTATAAATATTTTCTCTCCTCATGAGGAACCCGTCATGTTGTTGATTCCCGCCATTGACCTGAAAGATGGCAAGTGCGTGCGCCTGCGCCAGGGGCGCATGGAAGATGACACCGTGTTTTCGGACGATCCCGTTGCCGTTGCCGAGCACTGGGTGGAGGCGGGCGCGCGGCGCCTGCATCTCGTCGATCTGAACGGCGCCTTCGCCGGGCGGCCGGTCAACGGTGAGGTGATCCGGCACATCGTCGAGGCGTGCCCCGGCGTGCCGGTACAGGTCGGCGGCGGCATACGAGACGACGACACCATCCAGGCGTATCTCGACATGGGCGTGAGTTACGTGATCCTTGGCACCAAGGCCATCAACACGCCGCACTTCGTCGGCGATGTATGCCGCGAGTTCCCCGGCCACATCATCGTCGGCCTGGACGCCAGGAACGGCAAGGTGGCGATCGACGGCTGGTCGAAGCTGTCCAATCACGATGTCATCGACCTTGCCCAGCGCTTCGCCAAAGAAGGCGTGGAAGCGATCATCTACACCGATATCAGCCGCGACGGCATGATGAAAGGAGTGAATGTCGAGTCCACCGTGGCGCTGGCGCGCGCCATTTCGATTCCAGTCATCGCCTCCGGCGGCATCACCAATCTCGACGACATCCGCGCCTTGTGCCAGGTGGCGGGAGAAGGAGTGGTGGGCGCAGTGATCGGGCGCGCGCTGTACGAAGGCACGCTGGAGCTGGCGGCGGCGCAGCAACTGGCGGACGATCTGGACTGATGCTGGCCAAGCGCATTATTCCCTGTCTGGATGTCGATCGCGGCCGCGTCGTCAAGGGCGTGCGCTTCGTCGGCATCCGCGACGCCGGCGATCCGGTGGAAATAGCCAGGCGCTATGACGAGCAGGGCGCCGACGAACTGGTGTTTCTCGACATCACCGCCAGTGCCGAGGAACGCGAAACCATGGTGCATGTGGTCGAGCAGGTCGCGGCGCAAGTATTCATTCCCCTCACCGTGGGGGGCGGCATACGCAGCATCGACGATATCCGCCGCATGCTCAACGCCGGCGCCGACAAAGTGGCCATGAACACGGCGGCGATCCATAACCCGGAACTGGTGAGAGAGGCCGCCGCGCGCTTCGGTTCGCAGTGCATCGTCGTCGCCATCGACGCCAAGCAGGTGAGCCAGGGTGACGAACCGCCGCGCTGGGAAGTGTTCACCCACGGCGGACGCAAGCGCACCGGCATCGACGCGGTGCAATGGGCGCAGCGCATGGCGGAGGCGGGCGCGGGCGAGATCCTGCTCACCAGCATGGACCGCGACGGCACCCGCGACGGCTTCGATCTTCCGCTCACCCGCGCCGTGAGCGACGCCGTGCCGGTGCCGGTGATCGCCTCCGGCGGCGTCGGCAACCTCGATCATCTCGTCGATGGCATCACGCAAGGCAAGGCCGACGCCGTGCTGGCCGCCAGCATCTTCCACTTCGGCGAATACACTATCGAAGACGCCAAGCGGCATATGGCGGCGCAGGGCATCGAGGTGAGATTGAACGACCTGTAGGGTGCGTCTCACGCACCATACAAAAACCTGTATGGCTGTTCAGGGTTCACCATAAAGGGGATCAAGGCGCATCCGTTACACTGGCCATTAAAGAACCCGGGGTAAATCATGAGCGAGAATAACCGGCATCACGCGCCTTCCATGATCCAGCTCGGACGCCGGGTACTGCTGACCTTGGGGTGGGTTTCGCTGACGCTCATCACGCTCTGGCTGTGGCTGTCCTGGCACAACACCAAACAGGTGGCAACCCAACGCATGGCGGCCGCGGCGGGACTGATCGCCGGACATGCGACGAATTTCTTCGACCTGATCGGCGGCCAGATGGACTGGCTGGCGGACGATTTGCGGCGTATCGATGCCGTTAACCATCCCGGCCGGGCGTTGGAGCTGCTCCGGCGTTTCATCGCCAAACATCCGCAATTGGCGTCCGCGTCGTTGATCAGGCCGGATGGGCAGATACTGGTTGGCACCTCACAGACCCCCGGAATGACATTGCCCAATGTATTGAGCCGACCGGAATGGCGCGAAGATTTTTATGCCAACCTGAAAAGCGAAGGATTGAGCGTCAACCGCCCGCAGATCGGCTATCTGCTGCACCGATGGGTCATCCCGCTGCGTTATACCGTCCGCGACGGGCAAGGCGAGGTGATCTTTCTGCTTCAGGCCAGCATCCCGCTCGAAAACCAGCAGGCGCTGTGGCGCAACTTGCCCTTGCCGCAAGGCGCGGGTATCGGTTTGTTGCGGGAGGATGGTTATCTGATCAGCCGCTGGCCGGATGAACATCTCAAGAAAATCTATCTTGAAAAAGATCTGGGCAGACCGTTACCCCAGGCGATCAAAGACAATCCCAGCGCCGGTTTCTACGAAGGCGTCACACGGGACGAGGAGTATCGCGTCGGCGCGTACCGGCGCCTCGATCTCTATCCCCTCTATGCTTTCATGTCCTTGCCGCGATCCACGCTGGTGGGCCTGTGGTGGCAAGGTGTGCAGATTCCTCTATATCTGGCGCTGGGAGGCGTGATTGCGGCGGTTTTCTTTTATCGCCGCATCACCCGCCGCTTTGCCGTGAACATGGCCGTGATCGGCCAGCGCCTTGAGGAAACGGGCGCCGCTGCCGGGCAGCCCTTGCCCAGCAGCGGCGTAAGCGAGATCGACACGTTGTGCGATGCGCTTTCCGAAGCGCGCCGTCGCCTGCACGACGCGTCGAAAAACCGCGAACGATCGCTGCTCGCCGCCGCCGACGCGGGCACGTATACGGTTCGTCCGAGCGACGGCATTGTTCTGAACGCCGACCCGAGGTTTTTGCACATGTTGGGCCGCAGCGCGCAAGAGGTGATAGGCCATCCCTGGGCGGATCTCCTGTGTCATCCCCCCGCCGATATCACTCTCTACGAAAACACCGTGCCGCATGTGGTGGAATGTCGCCACGAGAGTGGCGGCAGCGTCTGGCTGTCGGTGGCGGAATACCTCGACCGGTCGGACGGAGAAGCGGTGCGTCAGGGCCTGGCCATCGACGTGAGCCAGCGCGAGGCGTTGTTGCGTCAGGTTCAGACCGATTCGAAACGGCTACAGGCGCTGTGGCGGCTAGCGACGCGGCGCGACATGCCGGATGACGAAAAAGTGCGGCTCACCCTCCACTTCGGTCTGGAAACGCTGAGGATGGATATGGCGATGGTCGGAGAATTCAAAGAAGGACAATATGTCATCCGCCACGCCGTCGATCCCGGGGGCACGTTTTCTCCCGGTCAGGTCATTGCGTCCAGCAGTCCGTGCAGCCTTGCCATAAAAACCAGGCAAAGCGTCATAGTGCCCGATCTGGCGCTGGATGAGACCTATGGCGAGCTTGCCGATCTGGGGATCCGCGTCTATATCTCTGTCCCGATCTGGATGGGTGAGCAGATTTACGGAACGCTGGTTTTCAGCCGGCGTGAACCGCAGCCCGGCGGGTTCAGCGACGATGACCAGGCGTTTGTCGAGCTGCTCGCCTCCTGGTTCGGGCAGACCTTCTTGCAACAAGAGCAACGGCGCGTTCTTGAAGAATTGGCCATGACTGACAGCCTGACAGGGCTGCCCAACCGCCGTGCCGCCGACAACCGCCTCGCCGGAGAAATCGCCCGCGCCAAAAGAACCGGCGAGTATTTCGCCATCGCACTGTGCGATCTTGATCGCTTCAAGCTGATCAATGACCACTATGGCCACGATATCGGAGACGAAGTGCTGCAACAGGTCGCCGGCATCATGAAGGATGCGCTGCGCGAGGGCGATTGGGTCGCCCGTTGGGGTGGCGAGGAATTTTTCGTCTTCCTGCACCAGTCCGACGGCACGGAAGCCTTCATCGCCATGGATCGTTTGCGCCAGGCGATCAGAACCAGGCCCATACAAACCCGGCTCGGACCGCTGGAAATCACCACCAGCATCGGCATCGGCCTGTTGCGCGGTCCGGAAGAGGATATCTCCCAGCTTCTGGCGGAGGCCGATGGTTGTCTCTACGAGGCCAAGAAAAGAGGGCGGGACAGCGTCGTGGTAAGCGAGGCGGCCCGGCGCGGCACGCTGTGGAAGGCCGGCATGCTGCAACGCGCCCTCAAGGAGAACCGCATCGTTCCGGCCTACCAGACCATGGTCGATCTCAACAGCCGCGCCATCGTCGCGGAAGAGATTCTGGCGCGCCTGGTCCAGCCCGACGGAAATGTCGTCCCGGCCGGCGACTTCATCGAGGCGGCCGAAGGAATCAATCTGGTGCATCTGGTCGACAAAACCATTATCCAGTCGGCGATGAAACACTGCGCCGCCAGTCTCTCCAAAGACCCTTCCCGGCCGGTCATTGCCCATTTCATCAATCTTTCCCCGCAGTTTCTGGCGCGCAAGGATCTCGTCAAAGAGCTGCTCGATGAAGCAAAGCGCTTGTGCGCCGTAAACGACATCGGCGCGGACATGGTCAAACCGCTGGTGTTCGAAATCACCGAACGGCAACTGCTCAAAGATTTCGACGATCTCGCAACCGACCTCAAACCGCTGCTGGATCTGGGCTTCCGCCTGGCGCTGGACGACTTTGGCAGCGGTTATTCTTCATTCCTGTATCTTGCCGAACTGCCCATCAGCTTCCTTAAGATCGAAGGCTGGATGGTACGCAACATGCGCCACAACCCGCGTGTCGCGGCCATGGTGCAGATGATCGTGCATCTCGCCCAAAGACAAGGCATCACCACCATCGCCGAGTGCATCGAGGACAGCGAAACCGCCGAACTGCTGCGCGAGATGGGGGTGGATTGGGGGCAGGGCTATTACTTCAGTCATCCTGAGCGGGAGACCCTGCTGGAGCAGTAGAGGCGGGAACCTGCCGGTGCTCTACGGCTCTCGCTGTGACAGGTTGCCAAAAACATGCTGGAACAACAGGATCCTCCGCTGTTGACAGCCCCTGTATATAAAAGAGTTGCGTGGCCCGGTCTGAACCCGCTCTTGGGTGGAAAAGAAGACTTCCGGGCAGTTCCAGTCAGGGGTTGTAAGCCGGAACCGCCGAAATTTCCGTCACCCCAACTCCAACCCCGCAACGAGCGCGTCCAAGTCGATCATCTTGCCGTCGCTCTGGAAGGTGTAATGCCCGTTCAGCAGGATGTGCCGCCAGGCCGCCGGCGATATCTGGGTGATGAGTGCCAGCGCCCTGGCGTTGCCAGCCGCCTCGTACTTCGTCAGCAGTTGCGACAGGATGGCCGAGTTGTAGTAGATGATCGCGTTGGCGATCAGCCGGGCGCACTGGTTGCTGATCTCAATTTCGATGTCGGTACGGCCAGTCAATTCCTTCTTTCCTCCGACCTGGACGATAGTTGAGCGTAGCTGATGGTAGGACTTGATACGGTTCTGCGAGCGATGCACGTTCCGTTCGAGTTGCGGGTCGCGCAGGTAGCGCAGCGTGTAGATGCTGCGCACAAGTTTGTCGAACTCGAAGATCGCGCGTCGTGTCGGGTTCGGAGCGGTGTAGGTGCACAGTTTTCGGATCAGCGTGCCCTGCGTCATTTCCTTCAGGCCCAGCGTGGCGACGATCTGGTCGATGTTCGGCTTCTCGCTGATGATGAGTTGCCGGTCGATCTGGCCGACCGGCTGGATCAGACACTTCTCGTACAGCGCCGGATCGTCGACGCAGTACAGCTCCTGCAATTGATCTTCCAGGCAGAAGGGCAGTTGTTCATAGAACGCCTGCTCGCGCGCCTTCTGTTTCTCGCCCTTGGGCTTGCGCCAGATCAGCGTCTGCGTGTTCTTGTCGTACTCCAGGTGCGTCAGCTTGCCCTGTTTCAGCTCGCGGTTGAACGCCAGCCATTGCGCGTGCAGCTCGGCGCTATGCCGAGCTGGCCGTGACGGCAAAGAACGATGGGCGAGGATTTCCAACTCCTGACGGTTACATCGCCGCGATTGCAGCCTCGCGAGGTTTCATCGTTGCGTCACGCGACACTGCCCTCTTCGGTGCAGTCGGGGTATCCGTCATCAATCCGTGGAAAGCATGAGGGAGACATGACGATTGAGAACCCGGCATCCGTGTGGCGTCTCAGGGTCGAATTGCTGGACGTAACGCCAACAGTGTGGCGTCGCTTCGATACCTACGCAGAGGTGAAGCTCTCCCAATTGCACTACTTCATCCAGGGTGCGATGGGCTGGGAGTTGATGCACCTGTTCTCGTATCAAGACGGGCGCGGCCACGGTAGCCAGATCAGTAGCGAATTGCTGTTGTGCGATGTATGCCGCGTCGATGACGCGCTGACCTACACCTACGACTTTGGTGACAACGGGCGGCACCTGGTGACGGTAGAGAAAGACGATGGCAAGGCCGACGGGCACCTACCCGCACGTGGTTGCTGGCAAGTGTGCCTGCCCGCCGGAAGATTGTGGCGGGCCGTGGGGTTATGGGGGCATGCTCAGGGTACTCGCTGGCCGCCGTAACGCCCGCCAGCGCGAACTCGTCGAGTGGCTGGGCGGAGGACCGTTCGATCCCAAGGCGTTCGACGTCGATGAGGCCAGGGAGCGCCTAGCTGAGTACGTTGAGGCGGCGGAGCCGAAAGCTCAATCCATTATTTGATGCGCGCATGGCGGGGTTGGAGTTGGGGTGACGGAAATTTCGGTGGTTCCGGTTTACAACCCCAGCCAGTCAAGGCGCAAGAACTTCGGCATACCGCTGAACATCATGCTGAGATCAGCGGCCTTTCTGGAAAAGATGCGCCCCTTGCTTGTGTCAAGACTTGACCCCTTTCTCTGACCCCTTGCTCTGACCCCTTTC